>JBOGWW010000214.1:0-7838 GCA_050693655.1 Actinomycetota bacterium
ACGCCGGCGTGATCCACCCCCAGCCCGGCTACCTGGCGGGGCTCAAGGAGCTGCTGCACGCCGACGACGCGCTGCTGACCTTCGACGAGGTCAAGACCGGGCTCACGGTCGGGCCGGGCGGCGTCACGCGCGCCCAGGGCGTCACGCCCGACATCGTCTGCATCGCCAAGGCGATCGGCGGCGGGGTGTCGTCCGCCGCGATCGGCGGCACCGAGGAGCTGATGGGGCTGATCGCCGACGGCACCTACGAGCAGGTGGGCACGTTCAACGGCAACCCGCTCACCATGGCGACCGCCCGCGCGACTCTCGAGACACTCGACGACGCCACCTACGATCACCTCGAACGGCTCAACAAGATCATGGTCGCGGGGGCCGAGCAGATCATCGACGACTACGACCTTCCTGCCTACGTCGTGAGCGTGGGGGCCAAGGGGGCGGTTACGTTCGCTGCCGAGCGGGTTCGCAACTACCGGGACTTCCTCGAGATAGACGAGCGCACCGGCCACGCACACTGGCTCTTCCAGCACGCGGGGGGAGTCTTCCTTCCGCCCTGGGGCAAGGCCGAGCAATGGCTAATCTCGGTGCAGCACACCGAAGATGACGCGAACCGCTTTCTGACCAACTTCGAGACCATGGCAAGATCACTCAGGAGCTAGGGAGCAGGAGATGTCCGGGGGCCACGTCCAGCTGATTGATTTGACCAAGGCCTTTGGCGACTTCGAGGCGGTTCGCCACATCAACGTCGACGTGACGCCCGGTGAGTTCTTTTCGCTGCTCGGTCCCTCGGGTTGCGGCAAGACGACCAGCCTTCGCATGATCGCCGGCTTCGAGCGCCCCACCGAGGGCCGGATCATGCTGGACGATCGCGACGTCGCCCATGTTCCGCCACACAAGCGCAACGTCAACACCGTGTTCCAGAACTACGCGCTGTTCCCGCACCTGGACGTGTTCCAGAACGTTGCCTTTGGGCTGCGTTTCTCCAAGCCGTCAAAGGACGAGGTCAAGCGCAGGGTGAAGGACGCGCTCGGTCTCGTACAGCTCCAGAAGTTCGCCGACCGGCGTCCCAATCAGCTCTCCGGAGGACAGCAGCAGCGTGTCGCTCTGGCCCGGGCCCTGATCTTGAACCCCTCGGTGCTTCTTCTCGACGAGCCGCTCGGAGCGCTCGACGCAAAGCTTCGTAAGTCTCTCCAGATCGAGTTGAAGGCGCTCCAGGAGCGCGTTGGCATCACCTTCATCTACGTCACGCACGACCAGGAAGAGGCCCTGACGATGTCGGACCGGCTGGCGGTGATGGCGGAGGGCACGATCGAGCAGGTGGGAACGCCACAGGAGGTATACGACGAGCCCAGTTCGCTGTACGTCGCCGACTTCCTCGGCGTGTCCAACACGATGCCCGGCGTTGCAACCGGACCCAATGGTGCGGGAAGTTGTCGCGTCAGGCTCGGTGACTTCGATTTGCTTGCCGGTACCGGCGATGTGAGGGCGAGCGGCGACGTGGTGGTGGTGGTGCGTCCCGAGCGCGTGCAGCTCGAGAAGGAGTCGTCAACGGGCGCCAACTCCGTGCCGGGGACGGTGGAAAGAGTCGTATACGTCGGAGCGACGAGTCAGGTCATCGTGCGGCTGCCCTTCGAGCAGTCGCTGCAGGTCATGGTCGCGAACCAGGGACTTAAAGCGCAACTTGCCGCCGGTCAGCGGGTCTCGGTCCACATTCCCCCCGACGCCCTCAGGGTGCTGCGCGCAGACTTACACCACAAGAGCGCGCCGGAACCCGAAGCCGCGCTCTAGATATCCAAACGGGCGAGCTCCTCGACGCCCGATCCCTTCCGGCCCTCGCGACGGCGCAGGCGTCGCAGGAACAGACCCGCGGCGGTGATCGCGAGCATGGAAAATGCCAGCAGGATGCTGGCGAGCGCGTTGAGCGCGGGGCTCGGCGCCAGCCGGAGGCCGCTGTAGAGCCTCGTCGGGATCGTCTCGGTCGAGGCCTCGCCGCGCAGGAAGTAACTGATGACGAAGTCGTCGATCGAGATGGCGAAGGCGATGGCCAGGCTCGCCCAGATCGCGGGAGCCAGCATCGGCAGAAGCACCAGGCGCAGCGCCTGCGTGGGGGACGCGCCGAGGTCCATGGCGGCCTCCTCGTAGTCGGGTCCGATCGCAAATAATCGCCCCCGCACCACGATCACGACGTAGGAGATCGTGAAGGTGATGTGGCCCAGGATCTGTGCGGTGGTCCCGAGCTGCACGACCTGAAAGAGGTAGACGAAGACGAGGAACAGCGAGACGCCCATGACGATCTCGGGCGTTATCAGTGGAAAGAGCATGAGGAAGTTGGCCGGTCTGGAGGCCCACCCTCGCCAGCGCGCCAGGCCGATCGCCAGCGCGACTCCCAGAGGTGTCGCAATCAACATGGTTCCCACCGCCAGCTTCAGGCTTTGAAAGAGTGCGCTGCGCAAGGAGGGATCGTTCCACACGGACAGATCCGGATCGTGGAAGTACCAGCGGAGCGAGAAACCCTGCCAGGCGGAGCGTGAACGTCCGTCGTTGAAGCTGAACTGAATGGCGATGATGACGGGGATCAGACACCAGATGATGTACAGCCATGTGATGCCGGTGAGGAAACGGGGGCGCCCCCAAGGGTTGGCGATCCAGGTGCGCAGGCGCCGCCAGGCCGAGGGGGTCTCGACCGAATCGGGCTGCCGGGCGACGTCGATGCTCACGTTTGAGTCTCTTTCGTCGCGCGGGCCACACTCACCAGGTAATAGACCATGAGCAGACCCACCACGCCCATGAGGATCACGGTGATGGTGGCGCCGCGCGGCTCACCGGTGTTCGAGTTGACGAAGAAGTCAATCTCGTTACCGATCATTCGCGTCCGTGGCGATTGGGACATCAGGTTGTTCGTGTAGTAGTCCCCGAACATCGGGAGCATGATGATGACCAGACCAGCGAGGATGCCCTGCTTGGAGAGCGGCAGAGTTACGTGCAGGAAGGCTCTAAAAGGACTCGCTCCCAGATCGCGTGCCGCTTGAATCGTGCTCTGGTCGATGCGGTCGAGCGCCGCGAACAGAGGCAGGATCAGAAACGGAATGTAGCCGTACACCAGGCCCATGACCACCGTTTCGGAGCGCCCTCCTAACCAGTCGCGCGGCTCGGCCAGGACGCCGAGCAAGGTCAGGACGTCGTTGACGTAGCCACTTCCCTCGAGCAGGTTCCTCCACGCCAGCATGCGCATCAGATAGGGGATCCAGAACGGAGTGAGAATCAGAACGAGATACAGGATCTTCCGCTTTACGGCGTGCCGAGCCACGAAATATGCGACCGGATAGCCGATCAGAAGGCTCAACAGCGAAGCGATCGCCACGTACATGACTGTCCGTACGAGGATCACGCCGAGCTGGCCGGTGAAGATGTCGTTGACGACCTCGCCGAAGAGTCCGGGGTCCCACTCCATCGGATTCCAGACGGGCTGGCCCAGGTTGAAGATCGGATCCAGACGCCCCATCGCAACGGCGAGGATGGCGTAGAAGGGAATCAGGAACAGCAGGATCAACCACAGCAATCCAGGGGCGGCGAACGCGGGCCAGGTCCAGCGACGGCGCGAGTAGACGTCACCCGATCCCGACACCGGACTCCCCTCGGATCAGGGCGGCGGCCCGAGTCAGCCCGACTGGACCTGGGACCACGCGTCCAGCCACAGGCTTTCCACTTCGGGCGGCAGTTGCACCGGGATCTGTCCCATGGAGAAATCTTCCTTGGCGATGATCGCGGAAGTCAAGTTCTCGGGGACGTAGCCGTCACCCACGAGCTTGTCGGGCAGAACCCCGTTGAGTGGCGGCTGATAGCCGAGCCAGCCGAAGTTCTTCAGCGCCACTCCTTCGTCCAGCAGGTAGTTGATGAACATGTGGGCGAGCACCGGATTCTCTGCGTTGGCAGGGATCGCCAGACTGTCGTTCGAGACATAACCACCTGCAGTGGAAACCTCGCTCTTGGGCGGCCACAGGAATCTCAAGACGCCCGGATCGCCGCCCTTGGGGAAGTAGTACTGAGCGCCCACAACGTCGCCGGACCAAGAGTGATGCAGTCCGAACTTGCCTTCGGGCATGCCTGCGTAGGCTCCGTCGATGGTGTAGCGAACGTTGACGAGGTCCACCAACTCCATCAGCGCTTCTTTGGCCTGGGAGATGGCCCCCGTGTCGCCGGTATTGATGTCGTTGTTGCCGGTGCGATACAGGCCGACGCCGATGGTCTCGCGGAAGTCGTCGTAGAGACCGGTGATGCCGGTGTACTGGTCGTCCCAGAAGACGTCCCACGGGTTCTCCATCGACTCGATGTCCGCGTCCACCATGTCGGCCCGCCATGCGATCCCAGTTTGGTACACGGTGTAGGGCACGGTGTAGCGAGAGCCCACGTCGAAGTAGGGGTCCTGCAGTTGCGGCCAGACGTTGGCGGCAAGGTTCGGCAGGTAATCGTGGTTGAGCGGTTGCAGGATCTTGCCGGCAACGAACTTGGGCAGAACCTCGGCGGTGGGGAAGAAGACGTCGAACTGGAGATCGCCGGTCCGCAACTTTCGAGTGGCCTCCTCCATGTTGTAGAAGGTGGTGAGCTCGACCTCGACTCCGGTTTCCTCGGAGAAGTCCTTGATTACGCGCGGCCAGATGTAGTCGGCCCAGTTGTAGAGCTTCAGCGGTCCGTCTTCCGGCTCCAGGTCCGACTCGATCGCAGGGTTGTCGTCGAGGATGGGTTGCTCCACCGGATTCTCCGGCGTTCCGATTCGGACGCCACCCGACTGCTGCGTGGTACCCTCCGACGAGTCACCGCAGGCCGCCAGAAGCTTTGCGGTGATCACTGCGGTCGCCGACAGTCGGATCATTCGCCGGCGTGACATCGGCCGTTCCCAGGGGGCCAATCTCCGGCTCCCGTTCCATCCTTCTCTGGGGTGAAACACCATCGCTCCGCTACCTCCCCCGGCTGGCTCGACGGGCGAGCCGCCCTTATCGTTCAGGCTCGGGACGTCACCCCGCCCCGGCCCTTTCTTGCTCCCACGTCTAATTCACGTCGTACGAAATCGATGCATACTCTGTGCATTCTCTCGCCGGTCACCTCTTCATCCTCGAGCACGACCTGGAGTGCGAGACCGTCGATGAGGGATGCAAGACGAAGGGCGAAGTCATCGGCATCCACGTCGCCGAACTCACCCGTGCGCTGCCCCGAGCGCACGATATCGGCGATGGTCCAACGCCAGCGCCGGTCGAGCGCGGAGCGTTTCTTGGCGGCCTCCGGATCGCGCAGCCCGCGCGACCACAGCTCGATCCACAGTGGCCAGTCATCCGCCTCGGGTGGAATGGACGACTCGATGAGATGGCCGAGTTGGTCGCTCGCGGAGGGGAGCGTGGTCAGCCGGTTGAAGGCCTCCAGATAGAAACGGTCCTCGGAGAAGGTGAGGGCCTCGGTCAGCAGCCGGTCCTTGGACTCGAAGTAATACATGACGAGCGCGGCGCTCGCCCCCGCCTGCTTGGCGACATCGGCGATACGGGTCTCGCACAGACCCCGCTCGGCGATCACCTGGGCGGCGGCCTGCAGGATCTCCTGCCGGCGCTCCTTCGAGTAATTGGCTTTCTTGGCCATTCCCCCACATTCTGGTGGACCCACTAGTGAACCGTTATTCAAGCATGCTCCCGTGTTCTCGAAGAGTAACACCGGGCCGGGGGGCTGAACAGGCTTGACGAGCGGGTTCTGCCGGATAGGGTGACCTGAACGGCGGTTCAGGGTTCGGGGGAGCCTGTGCTCAGCAACGACTACGACGCCATCGTCATAGGGGGAGGCCACAACGGGCTCGTGGCGGCCGCTTATCTGGCGCGATCGGGGGCGAGGGTGGTCGTCCTCGAGGCCCGTCACAAGGTGGGAGGCGCAACTGCGACCGACCAGCCCTGGCCCGAGGCCCCCGAGTTCAAGGTCACCACCTACTCCTATGTCATGAGCCTGATGCCCGAGCACATCATCAACGATCTCCGTCTGCCGCAGCACGGATACAAGGTCTTCCCGATGGGCCCTTACTACCTCGCCTTCCCCGACGGAACCGCGCTGACGATGGCGGGCGACGAGGACGAACGCGACTCGGTGCGCTACTACTCCAAGCGCGATGCCGACACCCTGCCGGAATGGCGCGCCCGGATGGGCGGAATAGCCGAGGTCCTGGCGCCGCTCCTACTTAGCATCCCACCCAACGTCGGATCGAAGAAGCCGAACGATCTGCTGGAACTGCTCAAGCTCGCGTGGCGCTTTAAGGGGCTGGACACCAGGCGCGTCGGGGATATCACACGCCTGATGGCGATGAGCATCTCGGACCTGCTCGACGACTGGTTCGAGTCACCCCAGGTCAAGGCCGCGCTTTCGGTCGATGGAATCATCGGGACCTGGGCCGGGCCGGCCGAGCCGGGCACCGCGTACGTCATGGCTCACCACGAGATCGGCGACGCGGGCATCGGCATGGGAAGTTGGGGTTATCCCGAGGGTGGTATGGGGGCCGTGGCGGACGCGTGTCGCGGGGCGGCCGAGTCGTTCGGGGCAGAGGTGCGCTGCAGCGCGCGCGTGGTGCGAGTCCGCACGCAGAACGGGCGCGCGATCGGCATCGCACTCGAATCCGGCGAGGAACTCAACGCTCCCACCGTGATCACCACGATCCACCCCTCGATCACGTTCCTGCAGCAACTCGAGCGCAAGGAGTTGCCCGAGGACTTCGTGTCCGAGATCGAGAGGTTCAGGTCGCGCAGCGGAACCGTGAAAGTGAACCTCGCGCTGAGCGAGCTTCCGGACTTCATTGCCACTCCGGGAACCGCTCCGGGCGTACACCACGGCGGCGCGATCGAGCTCGCACACTCGGTCGACTACATCGAGCGTGCCTTTCAGGATGCGCGCGAGGGCCGCCCCGCCGCTCGCCCCTTCTCGGACGGAGTCATTCCCACGGTGTTCGACAAGACGCTCTGCCCCGAGGGCTACCACATCATGTCGTTGTTCACGCAGTGGGTGCCCTACGAGTTCGCCGAGGAGCCACATCGCGAGGAGCTCGAGGCCTATGCCGACCGGGTGATCGACGGCTACAACGAGCTCGCGCCCAACTTCAAGAGCTCGATCGTTCACCGCCAGGTCGTCGGCCCCTACGACATGGAGCAGGAGATCGGGCTCATCGGGGGCAACATCTTTCACGGCGAACTCTCGGTGGACCAGCTGTTTCACATGCGGCCGGTCCCCGGCTACGCCGACTACCGCACACCGATCAAGGGCCTTTACCAGGCATCTTCGGCGACGCACGCCGGTGGGGGAGTGTGTGGGATTCCGGCCTACAACTGCGTCAAGCAGATTCAGCGCGACAACAAACGACGTCGTTTCGGCAGAAAGGGTTAGAGGGGCGCGCCCATGACTCGAGCAGTGGCACTCGACTCCATGTTCGGCGCCCGTTCGATCGCCGTCATCGGCGCGAGCGCGCGGCCCGGCTCGTCCGGGTGGCACGCGCTCGACGAGTTGATCGGCGGCGGTTTCGACGGTCGCGTCCATCCCGTCAACCCGAACTACGAACAGCTCGCCGGACTCGTCTGCTATCCGTCCATCGCTGAGGCTCCGCCGGTCGATCTTGCGCTCGTGCTGGTCCCGAACCGGGTCCTCGAGGACCAGGTCAAGGCCCTCGCCGACGCCGAGGTGCCCGCGGCGGTGATCTTTGCGAGCGGGCACGACGACCGGGGGGAGCCGAGCCTGTTGGAACCGATCGCACGCCTGGCCGAGGACGCCGGAATCAGCTTGTGCGGAGCCAATTGCATGGGCTTCGTCGACGTCGAGCACCGCTTGCG
>JBOGWW010000215.1:0-3658 GCA_050693655.1 Actinomycetota bacterium
CACCTGCGAAGAGTTGATTGATGTGAGCGAATTGCCGACCGGCATCGTGACCTTCCTGTTCACGGACATCCAGGGGTCCACCCGGTTGCTTCACGAGCTGGGAGACCGGTACGGGCAACTCTTGAACGAACACCACCGAATCCTCAGAGAGGTGTTGTCGCAGAACAGTGGTGTCGAGGTGGGAACCGAAGGAGACGCATTCTTCGTGGTCTTCGCGAAGGTCACCGATGCGGTCGGGTCCGCAGCTCAGATGCAACGAGCGCTGGCGGAGTACAGGGAACGTAGCGGCATCGAATTGTGGGTTCGCATGGGCCTGCACACCGGCGAAGCGCAGCTCGTGGGCGACAACTACGGTGGCCTCGACGTTCATCGCGCGGCCCGGATCTCGTCGGCGGGGCACGGCGGCCAGGTCTTGCTCTCGGCCACGACCGCGAACCACGTGCTGGGACCCTCGCAGCTCGACCCCGGCGTACGCGTACTGGAGTTGGGAGCGTTTCGCCTCAAGGACCTCGCCGATCCGGAGCAATTATTTCAACTCTGCATCGAGGGCTTACCGTCCGAGTTTCCGCCCCCCGCCGGACTGGGAAACCCGCTTCACCTTCCTCCGTCCCTGGATGAGTTCGTCCCGAGAGAACGCGAGTTGACCGCGATCGGCGATCTGATCTCGGTAAACCGGCTGGTGACCCTGACCGGACCGGGCGGCACGGGCAAGACCAGGCTGGCACTCGAGGTGGCGCGGATGTCCGTCGCCGACTTTCCCGACGGCATCTTTTTCGTCGGGTTGGCGGCGATCGTGGATCCCTCCTTGATGCCGAGCACGGTGGCGGGTGCTCTGGCATTGAGGGAAGAGGGCGCTCGCCCGGTAATCGAGACCATCAAGGACCATCTGCGGCAAAGACGGATCCTCCTTCTGCTCGACAACTTCGAGCAGGTCGTCTCTTCCGCCCCCTCGCTATCCGAGCTACTACGGGCGGCTCCGGATCTCAAGTTGATCGTGACGAGCCGCACGCCGCTGATGATCACGGGAGAGCACGAATATCCCGTTCCCCCGATGAGCCTGCCGGACCCTCTGAGCTTGCCGGGCCTAGACGTCTTGGCCGGCTACGAATCCACGAACCTGTTCTTGCAAAGAGCCCGTTCGGTGAAGCCGGATTTCGCAATCACCGAGGACAACGCCGCCGAAATAGCCGAGATCTGCGTCCGGCTCGATGGACTGCCTCTTGCAATCGAACTGGCGGCCGCGCGCGCCCGGCTGCTGTCTCCGGGTGAGATTCTGGCTCGGCTCGATCGGAGCCTCACGCTTCTCTCGGGGGCGAGCCGCGACGTACCCCAACGCCAGCGAACGCTGATGGACGCCATCGGCTGGAGTTACGAGCTTCTGGATTCCGATCATCAAGCTCTCTTCCGGCGCCTGGGAGTGTTCAGGGGGGGATGGACTCTCGAAAGCGCCGAAGCGGTCGCGGATCCTGAGGGGGACCTTGCCATCGAGACCATCGATGCACTCGAACTGCTGGTCAGCAACAGCCTGGTGCGGGTCTGGCATCCCGACCGGGGCGAGACACGCTTCATGATGCTGCAGACGATCCGTGAGTACGCACTTCGCACTCTCGAGCAACTGGGCGAACTCGAGAAATGGCGCGCCCGCCACGCGGACTACTTTGCCGGCATGGCTCGGGAGGCCGAACCAGAGATCTTCGACGACGACCACTACTGGCTCGATCGCTTGGACCTCGACCACGACAACCTGCGGGCTGCGCTTCGCCACCTGATCGATGCCGCCGAGGTGCGCGAAGGCCTCGTCATAGCGACACGCCTGTGGCGCTTCTGGCAGCTCCGATCACACCTCGCAGAGGGCCGGGCCTGGCTGACCGAAGTGCTTGCGCTCCCCGTAGAGTCCGGCGACCGGGGCGTGCGGGCCTCTGCTTTGTTGGCTCTGGGCAGCGTCTCTTACTGGCAGAACGACTTCCCTCCGACGCGCGCCGCCTACCGGGAAGCGCTCGAGATCTTCGAGTCGGTCGACGACCGGCGCGGTATTGCCGAAGCGCAGTACAACTTGGGATTCCTCTGGCTGATCGAGGGTGACACAAAACGCTCGCTCGAACTGCATGAGCGGAGCCTCGCCACCTACAGCGAATTGGGCGACGAAGAGAACGTGGCCTTTGCAAAGTGGGGACTCTCGATGTCGTACCTCAAGGTTCGAGAGCTCGAGAAGGCCAAGCAGCTGGCAGTCGAGGTCCTGGACACATTCGAGCGCCTGAGCAACTGGTTCGGGAAATCGCTGGGCGAATTCGTGCTGCTTCAGACCGAGAGGATCAAGGGCAATTACGACAGGGCCTTGGAACTCAACCGTGAAAGCATTCTGGCGAGAGAGTCCCAAAAAGACCTCGCGAGCCTTACCTCGCTCATCGAGCTCCAGGCAGACCTGGAGATCTCTATGGAACGTCTACGTCGTGGTCTCAAGCTGGGTGCTGCGGCCGCCCGCATGCGCGCGGAGTACGGCGGAGGGGCACCTCCTCCCTTGCTCGACCTCGAAGCGCCCAGGGCGAGGGTGGCCGGAATGCTGCCCGAGGACACGATCGAGAGCATCTGGGAGGAGGGCGGGCAGATGTCGGTGCAGGAAGCTCTCGCCTACGCGCTCAAGGATCCGGGCGCCGACGAATGAACCCGGAAGCCAATGGCGACAGACCGGTGATCCTGGTCGTCGACGACGACCGCAAGGACCTGGATCGGGTCAAGAACGAGCTGACGAGCCGCTACGGCCGGCACTACGACGTCGTCTGTCTTGGGAATCCCTCGGAGGGAGCGCGCGTCCTCGGTGAGTTTCAAGCCGCGGGTAGCGAGGTCGCGTTGATCCTTGCGGCTCAGGGGATGCAAGAGATGACCGGAGTGCAACTGCTGGCCGAGGCCAAACGCAAAGACCCGGGGATCAAACGCGGTCTTCTCGTGTCCTGGGGAGACTGGGGCGACGAAACAATCGCCAAAGCGATAATCGAAGCGATGACGTTCGGAGCCATCGACTACTACGTCCTGAAGCCTCGGCCCGAGCCCGATGAGTTCTTTCACCGCACCGTGACGGCGTTCCTGCATGAATGGGCGCGCACCAGGCCTCAAGACGAACCTCTGATGAAAGTCGTCGGCAAGGCCGACTCCCCCCGCTCCTACGAGCTCCGAGATCTGCTGTCGCGCTTCCGTTTCGAACACGCCTTCTATACGGATGATTCACCCGAGGGAAAGAAGGTCTTGGACGCGCGGGTCGACGCAACCCTGCCGGTCGTCAAGACGATGAAGGGCAAAGTTCTCGAGGATCCAACCGATGCGGAGGTCGCGGAGGCCTGCGGGCTGAGGACGCGCCTTGGAGACGAGCGGAGTTTCGGGATCATCGTCATCGGCTCCGGTCCCGCGGGCCTTGCGGCCGCGCTCTACGGAGCCTCCGAGGGACTGAAGACCTTGGTGGTCGAGCGGGGGGCCGTGGGTGGACAGGCGGGCAGCAGTTCGATGATCCGCAACTACCTGGGATTCGCCAGAGGAATCAGCGGATCGGAGCTCGCCGCGCAGGCCTATCAGCAAGCGTGGGTGTTTGGCACGACCTTCCTAATGATGCAGGAGGTGAAGTCGATTGCGCGCCGGGAAGGGGGTTTCGTCGTGACCCTGTCCGAGG
>JBOGWW010000216.1:0-3745 GCA_050693655.1 Actinomycetota bacterium
CGGTCCCCTTGCCGCGACCCCGTCGGATCTCACCGGCGGGACACTGCGAGAAGAGTTCGTCAAGCTCGGCCTTCGGCATCTTCAGCATCTGATCGACGTCGGGCGCCGACCCGGTGGGTGTGCGCTCGGATGATTTCGCCACGTTCGTCCTCCATGGGGCTTCGGAAGTTCCGGTATACACCCCGCTTCGTCACCGAATCGTTATTCCTCCGTCACACCGGGGGGACGAGGGTGGAAACTATTGGACGAATTCCCTCGTGAGGGGATCGAGTTCATGAGGTCCGCGGGCCGCCCCGAACGACCGGCGGGCTATGGCCCTCCTCGCCGTTTTTGGGACCCGGAGATCGCCGCGTGACGCCGGCGTACCGGAAACCTCCGCAAGGAGCTAGACAGGGAGCCATCGGTACCACTGCGAAATGTTCGAGCGCTTTGAGTCGCGCGGAGGCTATGGGGACAGCTCCAAGCCGACGACAAACGATCATCAGGCGTACTCCAAGCGCGCCATGGCTCGGGATCAGGTCGCCGTGATGCGGACGCTTGGTTACGAGCGTTTCGCTGTTGCCGGTCGCGACCGAGGCGGTTACTGCGCTTACCGCCTTGCGCTCGATCACCCCCAGAGCATCGAGCGACTTGCCGTGTTGGACATAATCCCCGCCGGCGAGGCGTGGCGTCGCGCGAATAGTCGCTTCATGCTCTCCTGGTGGCATTGGGCTTTCCTCGCTCAACGCCAGCCGTTGCCGGAGCGATTGCTCGAGCAGAATCCGGGCGCTTTCTACTTCCGCGGAGGCACTGATGCTTTCCAAGACGAAGCGCTCGCGGCATACCGGCGGGCCACGCGCGATCCCGAGACCATCCACGCCATGTGTGAGGACTACCGAGCCAATGCCACCTACGATCGGACCGCCGACGACGCGGACCGCGCCGAGGGCCGCCGAATATCCTGCCCCGTTCTCGCCCTGTGGGGTCGACACGACGACCTCGAGGACCTATATGGTGACCCGCTGCGGATCTGGGAAGCCTGGTGCAATGAAGTCAGTGGCCGAGGCCTCGACTGTGGGCATTATCTGCTCGAGGAGGCGCCGGAGGAGACGGCCGCGGAACTAGGCGCGTTCTTCGCCGGGCATGACGTTGCCTGAACCAGCTTTGGTTGCGGACTTGGTGCGGCGCGACGGTGGATTCACTCCTCAAGAGTGCAAGCGTTCGAGCGTCACCAGCGTGATGTCGTCCTCTTGCTCCCAGTCCGGGCCCGTGAAGCGATCGAGCTCGGTCAGAAGCGCGTCGATTAGGTCGTCATGGCGATGGTTCTCCATTATCTTCCTGACCCGCGGGAAGCCGAACATCTCGCGCGCTCGATTGTGCGCCTCGGCGAGTCCATCGCTGTGCAGGAGCAGGCGAGTGCCCGGTGGCACCACAGCCTCCTTCAGCTCGTAGGTGGTGTCGGGCAGCAAGCCGAGGGGCATCCCGGTCGCCCTCAGTTCGTCCACGCCATCCTCGGTAGAGAGGTAAGGAAGGTTGTGCCCGGCGTTCGCGAGCTGCAATAGACCGGTTGCCGCGTCGAGCATGATGTACTGACACGTGACGAACATCTTTTCCGGCGTGTTGAGGACGAGCACCTCGTTTACCTTCTCGAGGATTGCCGAAGGGGATCCGGCCCCCGGAGCCTCGGCGTTCAGCAATCCCTGCGTCGTCGCCATCACCAGAGCTGCAGGGGCGCCCTTGTCCGTGACGTCACCGATCGCTATGCCGATCATTCCGTTGGACAGTTCGGTGAAGGTATAGAAATCACCGCCGACCTCGCGCGCCGAACGATAGAAGGCGGCGACCCGCCAGCCCGGGAGATCGGGAAGCTCGGCGGGCAGGAACTGCTCCTGCACGAGCCGAGCAACCTGGAGCTCTTGTGCGACTCGTTCCCTTTCGGACTCGGCGCGCTGTAGCCGTTCGGCCACTTCGGTGGCGTGAATGCGACGGCTCCGAACGATCGCCCCCAGAAGGACGATTACACCGAAGAAGGCCCCGTCTCTCAGCACATCGTTGATGACCCGGGCCACGGGCTCTGAGACGACGAGCAACCGGTAGAACAGCTGGCCGCCGACCTGTAGCGCGCAGACGCCCAGCGGCAAGGCGAGGTTTCCCGCCGCAGCGGCCGAGTAGAGCGGCACCGCGAACGGCACGGCAGGGAAGAAGCCGGGGTAGTTGAGATTTGCGTACACCGTGAAGACAACCACCGTCGCGAGAAGGGTTCCCACCGGCCAGCGACGCCGACCCAGGAGCAGGACGGCCATCCCCAACCCGAGCCCGTACGCAACCGCATCGGGATCGCGCGAGCCGGGCTCGCTCGCGGCAGAGATGCTGATCGAGATCGCTACCGCGACGACAACTACGAGCGAAACATCGAGCGCCAGCGAGCGGAGTCGGTCGCGGTGCACCTCCACCTGAGGCCCCCGTGGAACCTGCACCTGCGTTTGCCTGCTTTTCAAGACGGCTCGGACCGCCGATCGACTCCCAGCACGATCGCAGCTTACCGAGTCCCTTGAACCGAGTTGGGTTCAGAGGTCGACTGGGCTCCGTCCGAGGCGTGTCACGGCTGAGGAGCTTGTTCGTCCTCCTGACCAGTGGGAATACACGATCTGTCGGCGAACGAGAATGGACTCTCAGGAGGATGGGATGGAAGTGACGGGAGTTGTTTGGGCAGGAACACGGACCGAACGTTTTGATGAGATGGTTCGGTTCTTCGGCGAGGTCATGGGAATCGATCGCGACGGCGAGGCGACGGGGTTTGTCTCGTTCAAGACGCCGAGTGGAGACAAGGTCGAGGTCTTCGGCACGGACGACTCCGAGCATGACTTCATGACCACCGGTCCGGTGGTGGGTTTTGGCGTCTCGGATGTGGATTCAGCCCGCTCCGAGTTGGAGGCCGCGGGGATCGAGTTCATGGCCCCCACTCAGAGTGAGGGGGACTACCGGTGGGCGCACTTCCGTGGTCCCGATGGGAACATCTACGAGATCACCTCGTCGTAGATTCCCCCAGGGATCGAAGCTCGGCGAAGAAGCGAGCCGTGGTTTCCTGCCACGTGGGAAAGGATTCGGCGCGCGCTCTGGCGGAGCGCGACATCCGGTTCCGCAATTCGCCGTCCTCGCTGAGTCGTTTGAGCGCTGCCGTCAGTCCTGCGATATCGCCGGGTTCGACTGTGAGGCCATCGCTCTCGTTCCTCGCGAGATAGGGGAGGTTTCCGGCGGCCCATCCCACCACCGGCAGTCCGGCTGCCATCGCTTCTCCGTACACGGTCCCATAGGGCTCGCGTGTGCTCGGCAGAACGAACAGATCCGCGGCGGCGTACATCTGGGCGACGTGCTCGGAGGCAAGGGGACCGTGAATGACGACTCTTCGAGCGAGGTCCTCGCGGCCCAGAAGCTCCCCGACACGCTCCGCATAGCGGGGATCGACGGCCTGGTCGCCCACCAGGTGGAGGGTGCAGAGCGGCTCGGGCAGCGCGATCAAGGCGCGCAGGAGTTCCACGATGCCCTTGCGCTCTATCCAGTTGGCGACGCACAGCAAGGCCGTTTGTCGTCCCTGCCTGAGATCGAGCGAGGCATGCTGCGCGGTCTCGAGGTCACGGCCGGGCGCCACGACCGCGATCGCCTCCCCGGCAATGCCGCGCCCGGTCAATTCTCCGACCAAGGTTTCGCTCGCCACCATGATGCGGCTGCAGTGTCGGTAGGCGGCCAGGTCGCGGTTGGCCTGGAG
>JBOGWW010000217.1:0-9399 GCA_050693655.1 Actinomycetota bacterium
GGTTTGGCCGAAGCATCGACGCCGATGACCCTTCGAGACCGCCCGCCGGCCTCCTCGAGCACGGCGAAGCCCGCGATCATGCCGGCCTGGCTGCTACCCGTTACCGAGCACACGACGATCGTGTCGAAAAAGAGTCCGAGTTGTTTCTCTTGCACCTCGGCCTCGTAAGCCCAGTTTGCGAAGCCCATGCCGCCGAGCTGGTGGTCGGAGGCACCGGCGGGGATGGCATAGGGCTTGCCTCCCGCGGCCTCGATCTCCGCGAGGGCCGCGTCCCAACTCTCTTTGAAGCCGATCCCGAAGCCCGCTTTGACGAGACGAACATCCGCCCCCATCAACCGGCTGATGAGTATGTTGCCGACCTTGTCGTAGACACTGTCCGGCCAGTCCACCCAGCTCTCCTGAATAAGCACGCACTTGAGACCGAGCCTTGCTGCAGCGGCCGCCACCTGGCGGGTGTGATTCGACTGCACGCCGCCGATCGAGACGAGGGTGTCGCAGCCTTGAGCCAGCGCGTCGGCGACAAGGTATTCGAGCTTTCGTGTCTTGTTGCCTCCGTAGGCGATCCCGGAGTTGCAATCCTCACGCTTCGCCCAAATGTCGGCGCCACCGAGGTGTTCCGTAAGACGGGCGAGCCGGTGCACCGGTGAGGGGCCGAACAGCAGCGGGTAACGGGCGAAGTTGTCGAGAGTCACGATGTCACCTGTGATCGATCCATGAGCACCATCGGTGAGGGTGGCTTTGAGCGAAGCATGTCACAAACGCTCATCCTGCAGGGTCAGCGCGTATAGATGAATGTGGCCCACATCCACCGTCCCGTCGGGCCAACGCGCGCGAATCCCTCCGCTCTCACCCGCGCGTCGATCCGTTTCATGTCGTGCACGTAGGCCCGGAAGGGATCGCTCCGTATCCTTCTCCAGGCGTTTTCAACCGCGATGCCGCCGCGCGCGATGGTCCCCCGAAGGCCGCTCGAGGCGGGCAGCGAGAAGGCGAAGACGGAGCCCGCGACGGATAGCGAGTTACAAACCAGGCCGGAGACGTCCGGATAGCAGCAGATCACTTTGTCCAGAACCACAACGTCGTGCGGGCTGAGCGCAGCGGCAGCAGCGTCGCCCACTGAGAAGGCCGCACGATCAGCATGGCCGGAGGCCCTGGCTCGCTCACGAGCGACCCCGATACTCCTCTCGGAGAGGTCGATGCCCGTTACCCGAGACGCTCCACGAGAGACCAGCTCCAGTGAGAGGTTACCCAGGCCGCAGCCCAGTTCGAGCACCGATCGGTGGTTGTAGCCGGCGACCTCCAAGCCCTCCAGCAGCGCCATGGATGCGCCCGACAGACCCTTTGCCTTTCGGGGGCGACCCGACCTGCAGCAAGCCTCGCGGTCGAAGAACTCGGAAATCGAGTCGGTGCTCATCTTCCGGTTGTATCTGAGGGTGGAGCTCCTCGCAAGAACGAACGCGACTGGCCCGCTAGAAACCGGGTGGAGGACAGCAATCCGGTCCGCAGTCGCAGGGGACGCCGTCGGTGGAGACGTCGATCAAGGTCGTTCACCTCCTTGGGTCGCCAGGTAGGGGCCACAGACCCATTCCCATTTGTCTTCGCATCCGGGCTCGTGAGAGCGGGCGAGCATGTCGTTGAGCTCAGAACGCAACTCGGACAATCTGGTGATCTCGGCGTCGATTTCGCCGATGCGGCCCCCCAGGAGCTCGGCTGTGTGCCCACAGGGGCAGGTGCCGTTGTCGGAAACCAGGAGGAGCTCGCGGATCTCTCGAAGGCGGAGGCCCAGATCCTGCGCCCGGCGCACGAAACCGATGCGGTCGGCCGACACCTCGTCGTAGAGGCGGTACCCCGACGGGCTGCGCTCGGGAGGAGGCAGTAGCCCCTCGCGCTCGTAGTAGCGCACGGTGTCGGCCGAGATCCCGGTGCGGGACGCCAGCTGTGAAACCGTCATGGTCATGGGGCCAACCGTAAACCTTGGAGTGCACTCCAAGGTCAAGCCCCGCTCGGGCCGTAGAGCCGCGTGCCTTCCAGTCGAGTCTCCGGTGAGGGTGGCGCTGGCCGTCCCCGAATCATGGCCGTGGTGGTGCGAAACTGACCCCATGTCGTTGAGCAACACGACTCGCCAGGAGACACTGCTCGAGCGCCTCGCCCACTACGTGGAGCGGTCTCCGAGTCTCGGAGCGATGCTGGCGATCGGCTCATTCGCGAACGGGACCGCCGATGCGGTAAGCGATCTCGACCTCTACCTGATTGCTTACGAAGGGCGATTCAAACAAGCTTGGAGAAGCCGAAACGAGCTACACGTCACCGGGTCAATCGTTGACTGGGACGAAATGGACGGAGAGCTTCGCGGCGTTGCGGGACATCGATGGGTCACGCCGGAGCTCGTGGTCGTGGAATCCGTCATCTCATCACCTCGGGACGGCGGTCGCCTCGCCGACCCCTTCAAGCTGATCGTTGGTGACATCCGGCTGGTCGAGGGGTTCCCAAGGCGTCCGCGGATCGATCGCTCAGAGATGACCGGCGATCAGGCGCATCCCGTCGACGTCGCCTACGAAGAATTGAAGAAGGCCGTCCGCGAGCATTCTGGATAGCAGCCCGACCACTGTCACTCGGAGCCCCTCTGGGGGGTCTGCAATGACAATGGTCGCCGGGGTGGAACGTTAGCTCAGCGAACCAAACCGAGTTGGTTCATGCGCGCCCACGTGTCCTCGAGTCCCCACGAGCTCCGGATGCGTCCGTTTCTGAAACGGAAGAAGAAGACCTCGTCGACCGACATCTTCTTGCCCGTCGCCGGCGCGTCTTGCCATGGTCCCTCGTTGGTGCCGTGACACCTGAAGCGCGCGACGACGGTGTCGCCTTCGGCTATCAGTTCAAGCAGGTCCATGCGCCAGTCGGGGAACGCTGCGTGAAAGGACTCGAAATCGCCTCGGGCCTTGCTCGCGGAGGACGGTTCGAACAGCTCGTCCAGGTCCTCGAGGTGCCATTCGTTGATCACTCCAACGAGCCGACGAACCATGTCTTTGTTCGCTTCTCTTGCAGTGTCCATAGGTCCTCCCGCCGCGGCTGACCTGCTGACTGCTGGGGAAACCCAGCTTCCCATAATGCAACCATCGATCCCCTCCGCAGGTGAGCACCCCGGCCGTGTCTCCGGGCGACGACCGCAGGCTCCGACAGTTGGGAAGGGCCTCTCGCAGAAGCTCCTACGTCGTAGCGGCCGCCCGCGTGGCCCCAGCGGTCCCGAAGTAAAGAGATGCGGCACCCGACACGAGGTGCAAGAAGTTGTCTGCGCTGCCTGCGCCTTCGATGTTCAGTAGTGTGTGGACGAGCTCGATACCCGTGAAGCCGAGGGCGGCGACGAGCAAGTACACCACACCGATCAAAGTGTTTACGCCTTTGGCGATGTCGTGGCGGGCAGAAGCTGCGAGCCACAATCCACCGACGGCGAGATGGACGATGTTGTGCAGGTGGTTCACGGGAAAGATGATCAGCTTGTCGTCGACGGATCCCCCAGTCAATTGCTCCGCAACGAAGAGCCCGAGGATCCCCACGAGGACGTAGACCGCGCCAAATACGAGCGCGAACATCTGGGCGGGGGATCTTGGTGTTGCTGCAGTTGTGGCCATGTCTTTTTCCTTCCTGCTCGACGGAACTAGGCGTTTGCTATCCCCTGTTCGCTCGACCGTTTGCGGACGGATTGGTCGAAAGTCCGGAAATCAGGCGGACTGGATGACTGGCTCAGTGGTTGGCTGGGGCGATCCTCCGCTCGGCTCGATGGTCACCGCAGCGCCGTCGAAAGCTCGAGGCGAACGCGACGTGCGCAGGATGGCGACACCCTCGGATACGTCAAAGGTCCCGGCGCTTACGGGAACTCCTTCCCTCATGAGCCACAGCTGGTAGGTGCGGTCGCTCGGCACATCCTCCAGACCGGTGGCCACAAACACTGCGCCGGTCTCCCCAGGAACGACCTTTGCCACAACTCCGCCCGCGCCCTCTAGCTCGATCCCCTGCGAACCCCCCAAAAGCGCGGTCGCGAGCCTGCGGTTGGCGTCGGCGTCCTGGCGCGCGTTGAGCGCGATCGCCCCCATGACCGCCGCGAAAACCACGACGGCCGCGAAGGAGAGCGCCATCAGTGGCTTCCACCGCCTGCGGGACGGCATGGAGAGGGTTGTTCCAGCGCGTTCTCGTTCGACGCGCTCCAAGACGGTGCGGGTAAAGGCCGGAGGCATAGCGACCGGTTCGACGCTGGACAGCAGCGAGTCGGCCGCGTCCGACAGATGATCGGCCTCGGCCATGCACTCGTCGCACGTGAGGAGGTGTGCGCGAATCGATGGGACCTCCTCGGGAGGGACGGCACCGACGACGTAGGCGCCGAGTAGGTCCTTCACCTCCTCATGGCTCTGCTCCATCACCTGCCCTCCCTGTTGTGCTCCAGATATTGCCTGAGGTTGGCGAGGCCGTCCCGCAGTCTGGTTTTCGCCGTCCCCTCCGGGATCTCGAGCTCTTCGGCGACCTCACGGTAGGTTCGGCCTCCGAAATAGGCGAGGACGAGCGCCTCCTTCTGGACGCTGGAGAGCTGTGCGAGGGCGGTTGTGACCTCGTCTCTCCTCTCTATTGTTTCGTCGTCGGCAGGAACTCCGGATTGGCTTGCTGCCTCGGCCATCAACGCGTCCTTCGTCCGGCCGAGTCGTTGCTCCTTCCTCACGAGGTCGACTGCCTTGTTGCGGGCGACCCCGAGGAGAAACGCTCGAAGCGTTCCCCTATCCGGGTCGAAGGCTCCGGGACGCCTCCAAAGCGCCATGAACGTGTCCTGCGCGACCTCGTCGGCAAACGCCGGGTCCCCCAGGATCCGCCTTGCCATGCCGTACACCGCGCCGCTGTGCGCGTCGACCACCTCACCCAGAGCCCGCTCGTCGCGCGCCAACAGGCGCTCCACGACCTGGCTACCTGCTTGGTCCGGCATTGAGCAAATGCTAGCCCGCACGAACGGGGGCCGTTTGGACGAGTCCCGGACGCGCGGAGAACACGCGCCGGCCGTAGGGGGCGGGCGCGTGTCCTCGGGGTGACAAGTCAGGGGTTAGAACTTGTCGGGGTTGGCTGCGATGATGCCGCCGGCCAGAGCCGAAGCCGTGCCGGGCATGTGCATGTGCGATGCGTCGTACAGGCTCATGAACGGGTTGCCCTTGCCCTCGATCACCGAGTCGATGGTCTTGAGCAGGCTGTTGACGTGCTCCTGGAGCGCGCCGGCGACGGCGTCCTTGGGAAGCTCACCGTTGGTCGCCGAGTCGATGAACGCACCGAAGTCTTGACGGTAGCGGTCGAGCGCCTGCTTCGCCTTCCTCTGGGCCTGCTGGTCGTCGGTGATTCCGCCGACCGTGTAGTCCACGAAGAAGCCGATGTGCTTGCGCCACAGCTCGAGGAACTGATCGGCTGCATCGGCGCCGTAGACCGACTCGATGGCGGCCGCGAGATCCTGTGAGTTCTGGTCGAGCGCAGCGGCCGCGGCCTTGAACTGCGGCGAGTTCGGATCCTCGGTCAGCACGGCCTGCTCCACCGCGATCCCGGCGAGATAGACGTGACTGTCGAGCAGGTCGGTGAGGCCCTGAGTGAGCTGCGCGGCATCCGTATCGATCCCCGTCGCCGCCTGCCCGGCAGGTGTCTCTTTCGGAGACTCCATTGCATTGTCTCGTTGTGCCCCAGGCGCCTCCTGACCCGTGCTGCACGCGACTCCTACCAACGCGAACGCGATGGCGATGCCGGTCGTTCGTAGAAGAAGATGCTTCTTGATCTTGGCCATGCTTGTCTCCTTTCGGCAAGACTTGATTTCGGTAGGTGTTCGACCCCAATTGCCGTCTTGGATGGGCGCAGGCCAAAGAAGAGAGTGGTTCGACGATCAGCTAACGACGACGACGCCCGTCATCCCGGGGTGGATCGAACAGAAGTAGCTGAACTCGCCGGGCTTTTCGAACCTGGAGCTAAAGGTCGATCCCTTGCCGTCCATCTCTTGTTGGAACAACCCGCTCGGGCGCGCCGGCATGTCCTGCGACACTCCGGGAACGCCTTGCTTCTGTCCCATACCCGACGTCACCGTGTACAGGATCGCGTCGCGATTCGTCCAGGTAACCGTCGCTCCAGAAGAGATCTCGATTCGCCCCGGCTGGAAGGCAAAGCCTTGGATCGCCACCTCGATCCCCTGCTCTGTTTTGGCGGCACCGTCGGTCTGGCGTGAGCCGCCGCTTGCGCAACTCGCGGACGTGAGCGTCGCGACGGCGCTCGCTATCAGCAGCGGAATCCCGCGGCGGGACGACCTCAAACCCTTGATCATGCTTGCTCCCTTTCTCGTTGCGTAGCAAGCAGCAGTTGGAGTGGACTGCTCTCATTTCCGATTCGTATGCGGGCCACTTCCTAGATTGGTGGCACCTGAACACGCGCCGCGGTCAGTCCGGCGTCCCTCGCGCCCTCGAACCAGAGCACGTGAACGCCTCGCATCAAGGGCCGGTTCTGGACCTCCGCCTCCGCCGGCGGCAGGACGCCTGCCCCGCCTCCACCAGTGGGTCCACCCGGCGGCGGGAGTCTACGCGCTGGGTCTGGAGCCGGCCAACTGCTCGGCCTTGGGCCGCGCGCCGACCCAGAGGCCGCCACCCTTCCCATGCTGGATGCTGGAGGCTCGCGGACGTCGCGCCTGGAGATCAGGGCGGAACCACTCGATTGAGGAAACATCGGCGAGGCGAACCAGTTTTGGGCGTGGTGTCATCCAGAGCGGGCAGCGCGTGTCCTTTGCCGTCAGGCCATGGGCGGCAGTGCCCGATCGCTCACCGGCCTCGCGCCGCTCCGCGCTCGTGGTTCTCGGGCTCAACGGCCCCGTCCGACTCGGAGAACTGCACGATCTCTCCGCGCTCGATCGTGTAGACGCGATGGGCCAGACGGGTAACGTGCCGCAACTCGGACTCTGCGAGGATCATCGACATGTTCTCCTGCTCCTGCACCGCCCTTAGCGCATCCCCCATCCTCTGTGCGAGTGCCGGAGCGAGTCCCTCGAAAGGCTCGTCTAACAGTAGAGCGCGGCGGCCGACCATTAGGGCGCGCGCCAGCGCCACGAGCTTTTGCTGGCCCCCGCTCAACTGTGTAGCCCTGCGTAACGCGAGCTCTCCGACCTCGGGCATGAGCTCGTAGATGCGCTTCAGCCTCTGTCCGGCGCCTGTAGTGCCGTTGGCCCAGGCCGGCAGCAGCAGGTTCTGCTCAACGGACATCGCGGGAATGAGCCGCCGGTCCTCGGGCACGTAGCCGACCCCCAGCCTCGCTCGGTCGTGCGATTTGGTGCGGAGCAGATCGACGTCGTCGAGCGTGACGCTGCCCCCTTGAACCCGAATGAGCCCCATGATGCTGCGCAGCGTGGTCGTCTTGCCGGCACCGTTGCGCCCCACGAGTCCCGCCAGGCATCCGGAAGGCACGCGCATGTCGATCCCTCGCAGCACCGGCGAGCGGCGGACGGTGACGGTCAGCCCATCGATCTCAAGCATCTCCGGCCCCCCAGCCCGAGACCGCCCGCTGAATCTCAAGGTCCCCCAGGACCTCGTCGGGCGTCCCGTCGGCGATCATCTTGCCCTGGCTCAACACCAGAACACGGTCGGCGTAGCGCCGGACTACCTCCATGTCGTGCTCGACGAAGACCGCCGTCACTCCGCTGTCTCTGAGCACGGACGTGAGCGTGTCCATGACCGCGAACTTTTCCTCTACACTCACACCGCTCGTCGGCTCGTCCATCAGCAGCAACTTGGGTTCGAGCGCGAGGGCCAGCCCGACGTCCAGGAGCTTGCGGCCCCCTTCGGGGAGTTCGCTCGCCAGGCGATCGGCGTAGTCGTCGAGACTGAAATCGCGCAGGAGCGCGCCCGCCCCGCGCACACGATCGTCTTGTCTCAGACTGCGCCAGAGGTCCCCGTCGCCACCTCGGGCCGTCGACAGCGCCACGAGAACGTTGTCGAGCACTGTCATCGACGTGAACAGTTGCGGGACCTGGAACGATCGACCAACTCCCAGCGCGGTGATCTGGTGGGGACGGACGCCCGTAATGTCATGTTCCATGAACTGGACGCGGCCCGACTGAGGCCTGACGTATCCGGTCACCAGGTTAAGAAAGGTTGTCTTCCCGGCCCCGTTCGGTCCGATGATGCCCACCAGCTCGCGGGAGGTAACCCTCGCGCTCAACCTGTCGGCCGCCCTGATCCCGTCGAAGGCGACGGTGAGGTCCTCGACGGAGAGCACGGCAGTCACGCGCGCGCCCTTCCGACCGCTCGCTCGTAGACGCCCCACAAGCCCGACGGCAGGAACAGGACAATGAGCAACATGACCATCCCGAGGGTCATCTGCCACATGTCCGGCATGTACTTGAGGGCGTACGCCCTGATGACCTCGAAGGCCACCGCGCCGACCAGGGGCGCGATCACGCTGCCCCCACCTCCGATCAGGGCGACGAACACGAACTCACCCGAGGTGGTCCAGTAGGCAAGCGTCGGATCGATCTGGCCCACGCTCATCGCTTGCAACACGCCGCCCAGGCCTCCGAGGGCCCCGGCAAGCACGAACGTCGTCAGTACCGCCTTCTTGACCGACCCCCCCAGATAGCCGACGCGGATCTCGTTGTCCCTGATCGCTCTCATCCGATGCCCCAAGGGCGACTCCATGAACCGGTAGACCAAGAACGCGACGCTTGCGGCACACGCGAGGGTTAGGTAGTAGTTGGCCAGCCGCAACGACGCTCCCCTTGGCTCCATGCCCAGGAACGTCGGAGGTCCGATGCGCAGCCCGTCCGATCCGCCGGTGATCTCGTAGGCCTTGAGCAACACTCCCCACAGCGTCATCGAGAAGGCCAGCGTCAGCATGGCAAAGAAGATCTCGCGGTAGCGTGCGATGAGCAGACCCGTGACCAGTGATAGCGCGGCGCCGGTGAGGGTCCCGGCGAGGATGAGGATGAGGGCTTCGCGGACGCCCCAGAGATTGATGAGGAACCCGGCGGCGTACGCGCCTCCCGCGAAGAACAGTCCCTGCCCGAAGGAGACGAGGCCTCCTCGCATCAACAGCACGACTCCCAGCACGACCAGCCCCTTGGCGAGAGCTACGGTCATCAGGAACCCGAGCCATCCGGGCATGGCGAACCACGCGAGCGCGAGCAACACCGCCGCGCCGCTCCCCGCCAAGAGGCCGAGGCGGGTCAAATCCTTCTCACCTCCTCGCGCGCGAACAGCCCCTGCGGGCGGAAGAGGAGCACCGCTGCCATGACGAGATAGATGGTGAACAACTCCAGTTCCGGAACCAGGTGCACGGCGGCGGCTCGAACGAGCCCGACGATGACTGCCCCGAGGGCCGCACCCTCGAGGCTCCCCAGCCCCCCGATCACCACTACCG
>JBOGWW010000218.1:0-3167 GCA_050693655.1 Actinomycetota bacterium
GTAGAGCCGTCACCTTGGATCTTCAGTACGGCCGGCAGCATCTGATCGCCAAGGCCGAACACCCGAAGATCGGTCAGGCGCTCCGTCAAGCCCGCGACGACATCCTCCGGCAGATCAACGATCGTTCCCGGGGAGGCCACAGCTCCTTCACCAAGGGCATGTGACGGCGTGAGTGCGCGCGAGCCCCAGCAGGTGCGCCGCGACCGGCGGGAGGACATCCTCAAGGCCAGTCTGCACCTCTTCGCGGCCAAGGGGTTCCACGGAACCTCGATGCGGGACATCGCGCGCGAGGCGGATCTAACGGAAGGTCTCATCTATCACTACTTCGCGGGAAAGCGCGACCTCTTCAAAGCGATCATCGAGGAGTACTCCTTCCTGCCGGTGCTTCGCCAGCTCCCCGAGCTCGCGGGACAGCTGGATCTGCGAGGGCTCCTAATGGTGCTCGCACGGGGATTCTTCGACGTCCTGCACCAGAACACGGAACTGGCGCGACTCCTGCTGCAGGAGGTGCAGATCTTCCCCGAGGAGAAGGAGGCGTTCTTCTCCGATGCCGTGGGGCAATCCATCGGTGAGCTCGGGGACATTCTCGACGCGCGCATGAACGACAAGGCCCGCGGACAAGTTGATCCGCAGGTGGCTGCGAGACTCTTTTTCAACTCCCTGCTCGCGTTCTTCGTCGAGCAAGAGATTCTGGGCGGAAAACACATCCTGCCGGCGAACGAGAACGTCTACATCGAGCATCTCGTGGACATGTTCACCAAAAGGTTGGGGCCCGGAAAGCCGAAGCCTTCCGGGCCCTCTTTGGTTCCCTAACTCGTTACTTTGCGCTACTGGAGCAGCGAGTCGACCTTCTCGAGCACGGTGGCGCGCAACTTGGTTCCCGCCTCGTAGCGCTTGATGACCTTGAGCTCGGACTCGTCGAGCTTCTCGAGCCGCGCCACGATCTCCTCGGCATTGAGCGCGTCGTAGGTCGGAATTGGTAGATCCACCAACTTGTCCTCGATCGCACCGAGAACCGTGGCGCGGTTCTCGTGAGCCTTCTCGTACTTGTAGACCCTGGCAAGCTCCGTTTGAGTGAGACCGGGCAGACGCATCACGATCTCTTCGGCCGTCAGCGATGCGTAACCGGTGATGGGCAACTCGCCTGCCGTGCGCGGAGCGGTTGCGCGCGGCATCTTGGGCTTGGCGTTGGCGGCCGCGGCCGTCGTGCGCGCGGTCGTCTTCTTCGCCGTGCGCGCAGTCGTCCTCTTCGCTCCGGCCGTGGTCTTCTTGGCCGTCCTCTTGGCGGTGCGAGCCGTCTTCTTGGCCTTCTGGCGGGTCTCGCTCACGGCCCCGGAGACATCGGCCTCGACCTTGCGACCCTCACGCCGGAGGCGGCGCTCAAGCGGTTCCACACGGTCCTGGCCCCGGTCGATGAAGTCGTCGACCAGACGGACGAAGGACCTGCGAACCTGCCTGGCGTCCACGTCCCTGAGTTCCTCGCGCGTGCGATCGTAGATCCCGAGCGGCAGGTGGACGGTCGCAGCGACGGCCTTGCCGACAAGCCGGTCGACACCGTCCCTCAGGCGCTCGACGGTGGCGGTATTCCTCGCCATGGCGGTTCCTCCTCTGGAAGCTTGCTAGCAGATGTATTCCTGGTGCTTGCAAGAGTTTACCCCAGAGGAGCGCATCTATGTGCGCAAGACTCCGCTGGACGGAACTTTGTGCACCGAGAGGTCCTGGCGGACGAAATCAACCGGGCCACAGACCAATTCTTCCCTTCGATGCCCGGTTTTGGGCGTTAGGCCCGAGTATCGGGGATCTGGTCCAGCACGCCCTCTATCAGGTCGACGAGCGAGTCCTTCCAGGCCCCCGCATCGAGCGCGTCGAGTTCCGCCAGGGCCTCCGAACGGAACCGCCTCGCCATCTCGATCGAGGTCGCGATGGAACCGCAGGCGTGCAACACCGGAACGACTTGATTCAGCTCGCGTTCCCCACTCGACAGGCGAGCGGCCAAAGCGGGAACACGCCGGCAAGCCAGGAGGACGGGAGCCGTGAAGACCCCGGCCTTCAGGTCGGTTCCCGGCTGCTTACCGATGACGGACGGGTCGCCCACCAGGTCGAGCACATCGTCGACGACCTGAAAGGCGCGTCCCAGCTTCTCGCCGTAGCTAACGAGGGCGGCCCTCTCGGCCGGGGACGCTCCCGAGGTAGCGGCCCCCAGTTCGCACGAGGCCCGGAAGAGTGCCGCGGTCTTAAGCGAAATCGTGTGGATGTAGTCCTCGACCCCTCGCTCTGGATCGTTGAGTGCAGCGGTCTCGACGATCTGCCCTTCGCAAACCTGAGCGATGGCGCGCGCCAGGATGCCGGGCACTTCACCGCCCGCATCTGCTCCGAGCGCGCAGCCGCAAGCGAACAGATAGTCGCCGGCGAGGACCGCGACCTCCGTGCCCCACTTGCTATGAGCCGTGGGAACCCCCCGCCGAGTGTCCGTTCCATCCATGACGTCGTCGTGATAGAGCGTCGCCAGGTGCACGAGCTCGACCGCCGCGGCCGACAGGTCCGTGGCGTAGACACCGGCTTCGCCCGCGTGAGACGACAGCAATACCAAGGTGGGCCGGACGCGCTTGCCCCCGGCTTTGATGAGATGGAGGCACGCCTCGCTAACGAGTGGATGGGACGACGCCCCTGCGGTGGCCTGGAGAAGGTTCTCCACGCGCTCCACATCACCGGCCAGCCAGTTCATCTCGCGCACGCTCATTTACTCACCCACGACCTGGATGCAGTAACGACGAGGGCGCGATGAATCCAGTTCGACGAACAGCACTCGCTGGTCATCTCCGAGCAGGGGCCCTCCCTCGACGATGGGGATGCATTCCGATGTCTTTCCCGCGAAGACGTGGAAGAGGTGCGAGGGAGCGTTCGGCGGTTCGTCCTCCGTCATGTTCTCCGTCCGAATCGAGAAATCGTCGTGCTGGTAGTAGAGGTCCTCGGGAGCGAGCTTGTGCATAGCCGCTTCCAGTTGTCTGATGACCTGGACTCCCCCTTGAGCGATCATCACCGAACACGTCGTGTGAGGGGAAAAGACCAGCACGTTTCCGCGCGTCACACCAGAAGAGCGGGCCACTTCGAGGACTTCCTCGGTGATATCCAGCGCATCGAGGCGCCCACCGGTCTTGGTCTCGAAC
>JBOGWW010000219.1:0-5786 GCA_050693655.1 Actinomycetota bacterium
GCCCGCAACTGTGACTCCATCCCGTCACCGTAGACGGGTGCCTCGACCTGCCGGAAGATGCCCAGTGGCGTCGGAGAGGTGGGTCCGTCGGCGAGACGCGAGAGCGAGAACGCGAGACTCGGGTCGGTGCGGTGCGCGTCGTGCACCAGCAGCCTGTCCTCTCCCACTTCCGCAACGTCCACGATTTCGAGATGCCCCGTGCGCCGGGCAACGACCCCGCGCTCCTTGTTCGGGCCGAAGCGGATGGGTTCGCCGTGCTCGATGTAGATGCGGTTCTGGGATCGCTCCTTACCGGTCAGCGCGATGAACGCGCCGTCGTTGAAGATGTTGCAGTTCTGATAGATCTCGATGAAGGCGCTCCCCCTGTGAGCGGCCGCCTTCCTCAGCATCTGGGGCAGGTGCTTGCGCTCTACGTCGATGGTGCGAGCGACGAAGGTCGCCTCCGCGCCGAGGGCGATGGACACAGGGTTGAACGGCCGCTCGAGTGATCCAAAGGGCGTCGATTTGGTGACCTTGCCCTCTTCGGAGGTCGGCGAGTACTGACCCTTGGTGAGCCCGTAGATCTGGTTGTTGAACAACAGGATCTTGAGGTTCACGTTCCGGCGGAGCGCATGGATCAGGTGATTGCCGCCGATTGAGAGGCCGTCGCCATCACCCGTCACGACCCACACCTGGAGATCGGGGCGCGCGGTGGCGATGCCGGTGGCGATGGCGGTCGCGCGGCCGTGGATGCCGTGCATTCCGTACGTGTTCATGTAATAGGGGAAGCGACTCGAACAGCCGATGCCCGACACGAACACGATCTTCTCGCGCGGGATGCCCAGCTCGGGCATGACGTTTTGCACCGCGCTCAGCACCGCGTAGTCACCGCAACCGGGACACCAGCGGATCTCCTGATCGGACTCGAAATCCTTGCGCGTCAGCGTGCCGACGCCACCCGAGGCCTCGGTCACTCCCCTGCCCTGTGTCGCCTGTGCGATGGGATCGTTCGCGTTCATTACATCCTCTCCAGGATCAACTCTTCGAGCTCCGACGCTCTGAACGGCTGACCCTGCATCTTGCCGATCGACTGAGCGTCCACCAGGAACTCGGCGCGCACGAGCTTCGAGAGCTGGCCCAGGTTCAGCTCCGGCACGATCACCCTGTCGAAGCGCCGCAGCACCTCCTCGGTGTTCCGGGGGAAGGGGCAGAGATGCCTGAGATGCGCGTGCGCGATCTTCTTGCCGCCGCGTCGCAGGTTCCTGCAGGCCGCTCCTATGGCGCCGTAGGTCCCGCCCCAGCCCAATACCAGCACGCTCGCGTCGTCATCGCCCCGCCACTCGAGCGGGTCGATGTCTTCTTCGATGGCCTTGATCTTGGCGGCCCTCAGTTCGCTCATGAATTCGTGGTTCTCGGGTTCGTAGGAGATATTGCCCGTGCCGTCGGCCTTCTCGAGCCCGCCGATGCGGTGTTCCAGCCCCGGCGTCCCCGGAATGGCCCAGGGACGCGACAGCGTGACGTCGTCGCGAAGGTAGGGCCAGAAGTCCTCACCCATGTTGGGATGGGTCGAGAAGTCACGTGAGATGTCGGGCAGCTTTCCGAGGGCCGTGATCCGCCACGGCTCGGCCCCGTTGGCGACGTAGCCGTCGCTCAGAAGGATCACCGGGGTCATGTACTTGATGGCGATGCGCGCCGCCTCGACCGCCGCCCAGAAGCAGGACGCGGGCGAGTAGCTCGCGACGACGGGCAACGGCGACTCGCCGTGCCGGCCGTACATGGCGTGTAGGAGGTCGCTCTGCTCGGTCTTGGTCGGAAGACCGGTGGAGGGGCCTCCTCGCTGGATATCGACGACGATCATCGGAAGTTCGAGGGCGATGGCCAGCCCCAGCGTCTCGCTCTTGAGGTCGAGTCCGGGGCCGGAGGTGGTCGTCACCCCGAGATGACCGGAGAAGGCCGCGCCCAGGGCCATCCCCGCGGCCGCGATCTCGTCCTCGGCCTGGATGGTGCGCACTCCGAAGTTCTTGTGCCGTGAGAGCTCGTGAAGGATGTCGGACGCGGGCGTGATGGGATAGCTGCCGAGGAACAGGGGAAGCTTGCTCTGCACGCTGGCGGCGAGCAATCCGTAGGCGATGGCTTGGTTTCCGGTGATGCGACGATAGGTCCCGGGAGCAATCGTCGCCGGCTTCACCTCGAAGGCCGTGAGCTCGGCCGTCTCGCCGAAGGCATGGCCCGCCTTCAGGGCTTTGGTGTTGGCGTCGGCGAGTTCGGGCTTGCGCGCGAACTTCTTGTCGAGCCAGTCGATCGTCGGCTGGAGCGGCCGTCCGTACATCCAGGAGATCATCCCCAGGGCGAACATGTTCTTGCAGCGCCCGGCCTCTTTCTTGTTGAGACCGACTCCTTTGACGGCCTCGAGTGTCATCGAGGTCATCGGAATGTCGTATACCTGGTAGCTCTTGAGCGAGTCGTCCTCCAGCGGGTTCGTCTCGTAACCGACCTTGTCCAGGTTGCGCTTGTCGAAGGCATCGGAGTTCACGATCAGCAGACCGCCGACCAACAGCTCCCTCAAGTGCGCCTTCAGGGCCGCGGGGTTCATCGCCACGAGGACTCCGGGAGCGTCGCCCGGAGTCAGGATGTCGTGATCGCTGAACTGGATCTGGAACGCGCTGACGCCCGGGATGGTGCCGGCCGGCGCACGGATCTCGGCGGGAAAGTCGGGCTGCGTCGCAAGGTCGTTGCCGAAGAATGCGGTCGCGCTGGTGAAGCGCTCCCCGGTGAGCTGCATTCCGTCACCCGAGTCCCCTGCGAAACGGATGACGACCTGATCCAGTTCCTTGCGATCAGCCCCCGGTTGCTTTGGTGGGGCGACCTGGGTCGACACTGCTGTTCCTCTCCGCCCAGTTAAGGGTCGTGGAATTTATCTGCCTCTAATACTAAGGGGCGCGTGGCCCAACGTATTCGGATCTAGCGGAGAGAGAAAGGGGGATCCCCTCAATCCCGGCGGCGGTCGAGCCGGTCACTCGTGCACCCGGGCCGCGACGATGTCTCTCACGCGCACGATGTGGGTTTGACCTCGTTTATCCACGACCTTCAGGATCTGCTCGCCGTCCTGCTCGGAGACCGACTGGAGAACCCCGAAGAGCTCGGAATGCGTTTCCTGCTCGTCCCGGTTCAGCCACCGCATCGTGACGCGACGACCAATGTGAGCGGGCCAGTTCTCCGGGAGACTTGCGATTACTCTTCGCCGCGCTCCTCTGCGGGAGCGAAGGGGCTCTCCATGGCCCCCCCAGACGCATCCGGATGCTCTTCGAACCACTGCGAGTTCTTGGCCGTGAACTCGGTCCACTCCGCGGGCACGCTGTCACCCGGGAAGATGGCGTCGACGGGGCACGCGGGAAGGCAGGCGTCGCAGTCCACACACTCCTCGGGGTGGATGAAGAGCTGCTCCTCGCCCTCGTAGATGCAGTCGACCGGACACTCGTCTACGCAGGCCCGGTCCTTAACGCCGATGCAGGGCTCAGCAATGATGTACGTCATTGGCGCCTACTCCTACTCGTCGGGACGATCGCTGGGTCGCCCCTCGGATCCGCAAAGTCTGTGTATGAGGCGCATCATACGCGAGCCCCCTGGGGGCCAAACACACTTGTGCGCAAGTGCCCGGGAACCCGCGAGCATTCCGCTAATCCTTCGGCTTGTTGAACTCGTAGGCGCCCGAACGCCTGCCCATCGCGCTGGTGAAGCGCGGGGCGATCGTTAGAAGTATTCCCGCGAACCTGGTGCCGCGGGCCGCGACGACGACCTCGGGCGTGTCACGTCTGATCGCCTTGATCGTGCGAGCGGCCACCGTGTCCGGGTCGACGGTCCCCACGGCCCCGGGAGGCTCCGCGCCGTTCTTGCTCGCCTGGAACATGCCCGCCTCGCGGACGAAAACGGGGCAGATCACCGACACGCCGACGTTGTGCTCGGCCATCTCTTCTCGTAGGGAACGAGAGAAGCCGACCAGCGCGTGTTTGGAAGCAGAGTAGATGGTGTTGTACGGCACCGCGGTCAGGCCGGCAACGGAGGCGAGGTTCACGATGTGTCCCTTGCGCCGCTCGATCATCTGGGGAAGAACGTGGCGCGTGAGCAACTGGGGGCCGAGCACGTTGGTCTTCAACAGGTGCTCGATCTCGTTCGGCTCGAGTTGCTCGTAGAAGCTGTAGTGCTCGATCCCTGCGTTGTTGACCAGCAGGTCGATGTCACCGAGCTCCTCGTTCGTCCGCTTGACGATCCGCTGGAGATCCGAACGCCTGGTCACGTCCGCGGGAACGGTGATGGCCTCGACTCCCATCGACCGCACCATGCCGGCCACCGCCTCGAGGCCCGATTCGCTGCGCGCGGCGAGCGCGAGATTCACTCCGGCCTTCGCAAGGTGCTCGGCGAGATAGACGCCGATCCCCCGCGACGCCCCGGTGAGAATTCCGACCGTGCCGGTCAACTCCATTCGCCCTCTCCCTTCTGAGGTCTCCCCGCCGCCCCTTGTGGGGGCCACAGTGGTGTTTGAGAATGACGCACTTCGACACCCCGCCCAAACCAGCGTCTTAGAGCCCGAGGAGCCGACATCATGCACGATGAGTTGCATCCCTCGACCGTCGCCGTAACTGCCGGCCGCGGGGAGAAGACACCCGAAGGTCCCACGAACGTCCCCGTGACCCTGAGCTCCACCTTTCACCCCGGAGGCGAGCTCGTCTACGGTCGGCACGGAAACCCGAACTGGAGTGCGCTCGAGGAAGTGCTCGGAGCGCTCGAAGGGGGTCGTTCGCTGGTGTTCTCGTCGGGGATGGGGGCCATCAGCGCGGTGCTCGAGCGCATGCCGGTGGGCTCGACCGTCGTGATGCCCTTCGACGCCTACCACGGCGCGCGCAAATTCGTGTACGAAGCGTCCGAGGACGGCCGTCTCTCGTACAGGGAGATCGACGTATCCAAGACCGAGGACGTTCTCGAGGCCTGCCGGGACGCCGACCTCTTGTGGCTCGAAAGCCCCACGAACCCTCTCATGAACGTCGCCGATATCGCGGCTCTCTCGGAGGGCGCGCACGAGCGCGGTGTACTCGTCGCGGTCGACAGCACTTTTGCGACCCCGCTTCTGCAACGACCGCTGGACCTCGGCGCAGACGTCGTGGTCCACAGCGCAACCAAGTACATATCGGGTCACTCCGACGTCCTCGTGGGCGCGGTCGTGGTGCGCGACGACCGCACCTACGACGAGCTGCTCGAGCTTCGCACGCTCTACGGCGCCATCGCCGGGCCGATGGAGTCCTGGCTTGCATTGCGCGGCCTCCGGACTCTGCCCCTCCGGCTGGAGCGCGCTCAGGACAACGCCGGCGAGCTAGCGCGCAGGCTCGACGCGCACGCGACCGTCACCCGAGTCCGCTACCCAGGCTTGCCCGACGACCCCGGCCACGAGGTCGCCCGCCGGCAGATGGACGGCTTCGGGGCGATGGTCTGCTTCGAGGTTTCGGACGCCGAGGTAGCCGACCGGATCACAGGCTCACTGCAGGTCATCGTCGATGCAACGAGCCTTGGTGGGCTGGAGACGACGATCGACCGGCGCAGCCGGTATCCGGGTGAGGAGGCGGTACCCGAGGGCCTGCTGAGACTCAACGTCGGGTGCGAGTTCATCGAGGACCTGTGGACCGACCTGAAGCGTGCACTCGATGCCGGCTCTCCATAGTGCAACCGTTTGTGTTTGCCGCTCGTCTTAGGGGGCAGGAACGCCGGATTGAAGCAGAGTGAGTAATCCTGCTGCGTGCTACGAAGGGCCACCGATG
>JBOGWW010000220.1:0-5977 GCA_050693655.1 Actinomycetota bacterium
GGCTCTAGCCGCCGCCACCGTGGCGGCGAGGGGCTCTCTTCTTTTAACTAACGGGAAACTGCTGTGAAACACATCTGAAACAGAACGGCCTCAGCCTGTCGTCAGTTCACTTGCCGGTCATGCAGCGTGGCACGACCCGAGACCGTCTATCGGTCGTAGGACCGTGACTAGAAGGGAGCTGGCGCATGGATACGGGCGATACCGCGTTCGTCCTGGTTTCTGCCGCACTCGTCATGTTCATGACCCCGGGCCTGGCGTTGTTCTACGGAGGGATGGTGCGAGCCAAGAACGTGCTCAGCACCGTGATGCACTCCATATTCGCCCTCGGACTCATCTCGGTGCTCTGGGTAGTGGTCGGCTACACGCTGGCCTTTGGCCCCGACGTGGGCGGGTTCATCGGGGGACTCGACTTCCTGGGCTTCGCGGGAGTCGGACAGGAACCGAACGCCGAACTCGCCGGCACGATTCCTCACGTCTTGTTCGCGGTGTTCCAGATGATGTTCGCAATCATCACGCCCGCATTGATAACCGGAGCCTTCGCGGAGCGCATGAAGTTCTCCGGTTACGTGCTCTTCAGCGGTTTGTGGCTCCTCATCGTGTATGCGCCCATCGCTCACTGGGTCTGGGCGCCGGGAGGGTGGATCAGAGAGCTCGGCGCGCTCGACTTCGCCGGAGGCACGGTGGTTCACATCAACGCCGGCATCGCCGCGCTGGCGGCGGCCATCATCGTGGGCAAGCGACGGGGGTTCGGCAAGGAGGCCATGGTTCCCCACAACCTGACCATGACGATGCTCGGGACCGGCATCCTGTGGTTCGGTTGGTTCGGATTCAACGCGGGAAGCGCGCTCGGAGCGAACGGACTTGCCGCGTCCGCGTTTCTCGCCACCAACCTGGGCGCGGCGGCCGGCGCCTGCGGCTGGGCCCTGCTCGAGGTGCGGCGTGAGGCGCGGCCCACCACCCTGGGCGTCGCCTCGGGTGCGGTCGCCGGTCTCGTTGCCATCACGCCCGCCGCGGGCTTCGTGGGCCCTCTGTCTGCGATCGCCATCGGTCTGATTGCCGGAGTGGTCTGCTCGGCGGCAGTTGGTCTCAAGTACCGCTTCGGTTACGACGACTCGCTGGACGTCGTGGGAGTCCATCTCGTGGGCGGAATGATCGGTGCCCTTCTCACGGGTGTGTTCGCCGACACCGCAATCAACTCCGCCGGCGTCGACGGGCTGCTGTTCGGCGGGGGGCTCGGCCCTCTGGGCACGCAAGTGCTCGCGGTCGCCGTGACGATCGTCTTCTCGCTGGCCGTGAGCCTGCTCATCCTGAAGTTCGTGCAAGCGACGGTCGGACTGAGAGTCACGGAGGAAGAGGAGCTCGGCGGCGTGGACCTGGCTCAGCACGCGGAGGTCGGCTACTCGCTGGTCGAGGGCGGCGGGACCGTCACCCCCGCAGAACCGGCGGAGACGAGTCCGTCTCCCGCGGTGGCGCGCGTCCCCCAGGGAGGTGAGGCCTGATGAAGGTCGTCATAGCCGTCATCAAACCCTTCAAGCTCGACGAGGTGAAAGATGCTCTAACCGACGCCGGCATCACCGGCATGACGGTCACCGAGGTACGCGGGCACGGGCGCCAGAAGGGCCACACCGAGGTCTACAGGGGCGCCGAGTACACGGTCGACTTCGTGCCGAAGACACGTGTCGAGGTCGTGGTCGGCGACGACCATGTGGAACAGGTCGTCAAGGCGATCGTCGAGGCGGCGCGTACCGGATCCATCGGCGACGGCAAGGTCTGGGTCACCTCCGTCGACCAGGTCACGAGGATTCGCACTGGAGACCGAGGCACAGACGCTCTCTGACCTGCGCGTCGCTCGGCCGGCCCCCCTGAGCCGGGGCGGCAGTGCAGCGCGGCAGCGCGCGGTCGAGATGGACCGCGCGCTGCGGGCGCTGGCCGAAGACACGATTTCGGTCGGCGACTCCGTTGCGCTGGTTGCGGTGGGAGGGTACGGGCGAGGACATCTCTCTCCCTACTCCGATATCGACCTGCTGATTCTGTGCGCGCACGAGTCCGAGGTAGACCGCGAGGGCCTGCGCGCTTTCATCTACACCCTCTGGGATGCGGGATGGCAGGTCGGACATGCACTCCGCTCGCCGAGTCGAGCCGTCGAGTTCGCAGGTCGGGACCTCGCGGCGGCCACCTCGATCCTCACCGCGCGGCTGGTCGCCGGCCATTCCGAAACCTTCGAAGACTTCGGCTCCCGTTGCGACCGCTGGCTGGCGCGAAACAGACGCCCCCTGTTGCGGCGGCTGATGGATGCCACCCGGGTCCGGCATCGAGAGGCGGATCGGGCGGGGTGGGCCCTGGCCCCGGACCTGAAGGAGGACACCGGCGGGCTGCGCGACGTTGACGCACTCGGCTGGATGCTAAGCATCGCCGGAGCAGCCGAATTCGGAAACGGCCTGGAGCAGCAGTCCGGGGTTCTCCTGGGTGCGCGCGAGGGCCTTCACGCGACCCTGCGCCGAAAATCCGACAAGCTTCACATCGAGCTGCAACCACAAGTCGCGCGGCGATTGGGGTTCGACTCCGCCGACGCGGTGGACGACCTGATGACGGAGGTGCATGCGGCCGCACGCGTGATAGAGCATCAACTGACACGCACGATGGAGGAGTTGTCGCACCGAACTCTGGGAGGTCCGCGCCGATCGGGAAAGAGCACGGCCCTCGCGACGAGAGTCCGGCTCGAGGACAACGCGCTGCGCTTCGCCGGCGAAGACATCGACGTCACCACGTGCCTGCAGCTCGTGGCGGCCCACGCGCGCACCGGGCACCGCATCGCGCACGACGCTCTCAGGGCGATGTCGGCCGCTTTCGATGCGGCCGCGCCCGGGCCCTGGCCCGCGGCCCAAAGGGTCGCGTTTCTCGATCTGCTGCGCGGCCCCCAGGGACCCTCAGCGCTCGAGTTACTCGAGCACCTCGGCGCCTGGCCGGTGCTGATGCCCGAATGGAGCCGGATACGGGGCCGCCCACAGCACGATCCCTACCACCGCTACACGGTTGATGGACATTCCTTCGTGGCCGTGGGAGCCCTGACCGCCTGCCTCTCCGAGCCCCCGGCTTCGAATCACGCTTGCGCGATCGGTGATCTGTCGACGCTCTATCTCGGAACCCTCTTGCACGACATCGGCAAGGGCACGGGCAACGATCACGGCATCGAGGGAGCGCGAATCGCGGCGCACGTGGTTCGCAGAATGGGACTGGGCGAGAGCGAGGTCGACGAGGTGGTCGAGCTCGTCCGCCACCACCTGGTCCTAGGTGACACCGCGACGAGGCGCGACCTCGACGACGGGTCCGTCATCAAAGCCACCGTCGCGAAGGCGGGTGACGGGAGGCGTCTTCGGCAGCTCTACCTCCTCGCGATCGCGGATGGACGGGCAACCGGACCTCACGCCTGGAACGCGTGGAAGGCTTCTCTGGTCGCGGAGCTGGTCACCCGATCCCTGCAGGCGTTTGAAACCGGTGAGCTTCCACCCGATGGCGGCGTTGCAGAGGCCGTCCACAAACTGGAGGCCTACGAGCCCACTCTTGCCGGCCGCTCGCGGCGCGTCCTGGCCTCCCTGCCGCCCTCCTATCTCAGCTCGACTCCGACGACCGACATGGCCGATGAGGTAAGGCAGCTCGCCGCCGGCGTGCAGCCCGGGCACGTCCAAAGCCGTCTGGTCGCCGGGGCAGAACCCGGGCAAAGCCTCGTGACGGTTTGCGTAGCCGACCGTCCCGGGACGCTCGCGCGCATCGCCGGGGTCCTGGCCCTCAATCGAATCGACGTCCGCGAAGCGAACGCCTACACCTCCACCGACGGTCTCGCTTTGACGCGCGTTTCGGTCGTCACCCCGGACGAGGCCACGGCACAAAGGTGTCTCACCGACCTCGGGGCGGCGTTCTCCGGTCACCTCGCCGTCGACGCCCGCATGCTCTCGAAAGTGAACGACTACGGCTCGGGAACTCCGGTGGTCCCCGATATCCGAGTCCTCCAAGACGCCTCGGCGACTTCGACGGTGGTGGAGGTAAGAGGGCCCAACGAGCTCGGGCTGCTCTACTCCATCGCCTCGGGGCTCGCCGACCTCGATCTGGACATACACGTGGCCAAGATCGATACGCTGGGCGACCGGGTCGTCGACGTCTTCTACGTCCGCACGCCGTGGGGGTCTAAGCTGTCGGCCGGGCAGACCAAGGAGGTTCCACGGGCCATAGCTCACCGCGTGCGGGGGCTCTTCGGGGGCCGGCAGGCCGTCGAGTAAGGCCCTGAATAGCTGGGTAACGAGGCTCAGATGTCGGATAGAGACGTCGGCGCGCGGCAGGTGGCCGGCCGCTACTCCCTGACTCAACCCCTGGGCAGGGGAGGTATGGGGACCGTGTGGGCGGGCGAGGACACCCTGCTGAGGCGCTCGGTTGCAGTCAAAGAGGTAAGGCTTCCTCCCTCCATCCCGCTAGCGGAGCGAGAGGCGATCAAAGCGCGGGCCACGCGCGAGGCGCGCGCGGCCGCACAGCTCAGTCACCCGAACGTCGTCACCATCTTCGACGTGGCCGAGGACGACGGCACCTACATCGTCATGGAGCTCGTAGAAGCTCCGACTTTGGCCGAGAGGGTCCGAACCGACGGCCCCCTCGACCCGCGCAGCGCGGCTCGGATCGGCATCGACGTTCTGGATGCCCTCGAAGCCGCCCACGCCAAGGGCATCATCCATCGCGACGTGAAGCCGGGGAACGTCATGTGTCCCCCCAACGGCCGCGCGAAGCTCGCCGATTTCGGCATCGCCTCGCTCAAGGGCGACCCCAAGATCACGACCACGGGGATGATCATGGGATCGCCCTCCTTCATGGCGCCCGAGCAGGCCACGGGGCGGGCAACGGGGCCGGCTACGGATCTCTGGTCGCTGGGTGCGACGCTCTACTTCGCCACGGAGGGCGTACCGCCCTTCGACAGGGGTCAGCCCATCCCGACCCTCACCGCAGTGGTTCACGACGACGTTCCAACGCCCCAGGGGGCCGGGGCTCTGGGTCCGGTGATCGCCGCGCTCATGAGCAAGGAGCTCGAGGATCGTCCCGCTCCGGCCACGCTGCGCGCCATGCTGGCGGACGTCGCGCGGGGACGCCAGGCCGACGCCTCGACCCAGGCCTACACGCCGCCTCCGGTCCGCGAGGAGGCGACTCCGCGGCCGGCGGCTCCGGCCTCCGAGCCAGCACCCCCTTCGACGCCTCCCGACCGGCGCGGGCGAGGGGCCCTGATCGCACTCGCGCTCGCGGCGCTGCTGGTCGTCGGGGGGGTGGCCTTTTGGGGCCTCCGGGACGACGACCCTCGGGGAGAAGCACCGCCGGCCTCGCAGAACCAGGACCGCGGCGGAGGCCGGGGGGGCGGCGCTCCGGAGGACGAGGGCGAAGCGCCCGACGTGGGTCCGACGGAGACCTTCATTGCGGGCGACACCGGCTACGGAGTCGAGGTCCCCGCGGACTGGGAGGAGCGGCCGCAGGCCGAGACTAGAATCGACCTCGTCGACCCGGAGTCGAACGACTACCTGCGGGTCGAGTGGACCGATCAGCCGGGCGAGGACGCCCTCGCGGCGTGGGAGACCCAAGCGGCATCGTTCGCCTCATCGCACGACGGCTACCAGGAGCTCACCATGGAGGCCGTCGAGTTTCAGGACTCTCCGACGGCGGCCCTGTGGGAGTACAGCTGGTCGGAGGGAAACGCCCGGCTCCACGCCAACAACCTCGGCTTCGTTACCGGGGACGGAGAGTACGGGTTCGCTTTGAATTTCGTGACCGACGAAGCGAGCTGGGACGCCTCCCAGCCCCTGTGGCAGAACTTCACCCAGACCTTCGGCCCCGCCGAATAGGCGCTTTTTCAGGACTTGGCACGCACTCGAGTCACGCCCTCAAGGTCTGCTCGCCGCCTGCCGATTCAAAAGGTGCAAGCCAGGACCCAGGGGAGGAAGTGAAACGT
>JBOGWW010000221.1:0-4778 GCA_050693655.1 Actinomycetota bacterium
GGTCAGGTCCGCTCCCTCGCGCCGCACCTCGGCCTTGCCGAACTCGATGGTGTAGCGCTCGTCGGGCACCTCGCCCTTGATGAGCCTGTAGGTCTTCTTGTGTTCGAGATAGAGCACGGGATCCTCGTCCTCGAGAGCCTGAACGAGCATGCCCTTCGCGTCGTAGGGCGTCGAGGGAGCGACGACCTTGATGCCGGGAACGTGCGCGAAGAGCGCTTCGATCGACTGCGAGTGGTACAGCGCACCGTGCACGCCGCCGCCCCAAGGGGTGCGAATCACCATCGGCACGTGGAAGTCGTTGTTGCTCCGGTAACGGATGCGAGCGGCCTCCGAGACGATCTGGTTGAACGCAGGGAAGATGAAATCGGCGAACTGCATCTCGGCGACGGGACGCAACCCGTCCAGCGCCATCCCGATTGCAACCCCGGCGATCAGGCACTCGTCGAGCGGGGTGTCGATGACTCGCTCCTCGCCGAATTCGTCGAGAAAGCCCATGGTGGCGCGAAAGACTCCGCCCCGCGCGCCGACGTCCTCACCGAGCACGACGACCCGATCATCGCGCTGCATCTCCTCCTGAAGCGTGTCGTGCACCGCCTGGATCAGGGTTTTCTCTGCCATCACTGCGCCTCCTGGAAGACGTGGAGCGCGCCCGAGGCGGGTTCCGGGAACTCGGACTCGTTGGCCTGCTGTACGCCGTCGGCGACGTCGGACTTGGCCTCCTCGCGCATCGACTCGATTCCGTCGGCGTCGAGCACCTCGGCGTCGGTGAGGTACTGCTCGAACCTCAGGATCGGGTCCTTTTTGCGCCACTCCTCGACTTCCTCGCGCGAGCGGTACGTGCGGTCGTCGTCGTCCGAGGTGTGCGAATAGAAGCGATAGGTGCGGAGCTCGATGAGCGAGGGTCCCCCACCGGCGCGGGCCCGATCGACCGCGTCCTTTGCGAGGCGGTAGGACTCGAGTACGTCGTTGCCGTCCCCTACGTGGCCCGGCATCCCGTAGCCCTCGGCGCGCTTGTAGACGCGCCCCGCCACCTGCTTCGACTCGTGGACGCTGATGGCGTACAGGTTGTTCTCGCAGAAGAAGACGAGCGGGAGCTTGTGGATACCGGCGAAGTTCATCGCTCCGTGCCAGTCTCCCTCGGAGGTCCCACCCTCGCCGAACCAGGTCCCGACGACCGAGTCCTCGTGCTTGTACTTCTTCGAGTAGGCGATCCCGGCGGCATGGAGGATCTGAGTCGCGATCGGAGACGATCCGGTGATGATGTTGAGCTTGCGACTCCCCCAGTGCGCCGGCATCTGGCGACCGCCGGAGGAGGGATCGTCGTGCTTTCCGAACAGTCCGGCGAACACGTCCTTCGGAGTGAAGCCCGCCGCGAGACACAGGGCCATGTCACGGTAGTAGGGACAGAAGACGTCCTTGCCCCGCTCGAACGCCCAGATGGAACCCACCTGGGCCGCCTCGTGACCCGATACCGGCACGACGAAGGGGGCCTTGCCCTGCCGGTTCAGCGCCCACTGACGCTCGTCGCAGTACCGCGCCAGCAGCATGAACCGCAGCATCGCAAGAAGGTCCTCCTGCTTGAGGCCCAACTCGGTATGTCTGTCGTTCCCCTTGCCCATCGGCTGATCTCCTCCCAGCGATCGTCTCGACGATCGCGCCAACTGCCAGCGATCGTCTCGACGATCGCGCCAACTGCTTGAAAACCCTTATCGAGCTACCACCAGTGCTTCAGCGACCTCGTCCGGCCCCTGCGAGGCCGGCAACCAGCAGATTCCTGGGATGCGTCCACACTAGCGAGCGGTCGAAGATCTCGGCCAGGTGGTTGGCCGCCAAGTTGGCCACTTCCTTGACGCCGTGATGAGCCCCCGTCTCCGCCAGCACCGAGGTCACCCAGCGACCCGGTATCCCGCAGGGCACGATTCCCTCGAACATCGATAGGTCCGTAGACACGTTGAAGGCGAATCCATGCATCGTGATCCCGCGGGTGATCTTGACTCCGATCGCGCCGATCTTGTTGTTGCCGACCCAGACCCCCGTGTGTTCCCCGTCACGCTGAGCCTCGACCCCCAGATCCGCCGCCACCGCGATCACCACGTCCTCGAGCTTGCGGAGGTAGTGAATCACGTCGTAGCGCGCCCTCGCCCCGCTCGCCGGTTCGACCGACCGCGATCCGTCATCGCTCAACGCCATGATCGGATAACCGACGAGCTGGCCGGGACCGTGATAGGTGGCGCGGCCCCCGCGGTCCACGTTGAACAGTGAGATGCCGCGCGCGTTTCGCTGCGCCTCCTTGTAGACGAGATCGTCCTCCAGCGCTCGGCGTCCCAAGGTGTACGTGGGCGGGTGCTCGAGCAGCATCAACGAGTCGCCGCGATCCGCGTCGAGCCGCGCTAAGAAGAGCTCGCGCTGCGCCTCCCAGGCAGCGCCGTAATCGACGCGGCCCAGCCAGGAGGCGGTCAGCACCGGTTGTGCATTCATGAATACTGCTGCAACTCCGCAGAGAAGTCCGTCGTCTCGATGCGCTCCTTGAGCCGCGCGAGGAACTGGGCCGCCTCGGCTCCGTCGATGGCCCGATGGTCCCAGGACATGTCCAGGACGCCCATGTGACGAATGGCTATCTGGTCGTCCTCGGTGGCCACGACCTGCTTCGTGATCGCCTCGAAGCCGAGGATCGCCGTCTGTGAGCGGGGAATGATCGGTACCGAGATGATCGAACCAAACGGACCCGGATTGGTGATGCTGAAGGTGCCGCCCGAGAGATCATCCGGCTTCAGCTTCTTGGAGCGAGCGCGCGTCGCCACATCGTAGACGCCGCGCGCGAGTCCGATCAGGTTCTTCTCATCGGCACCCTTGATGACCGGGACGATGAGCCCTCCACCCTCGAGCGCGACGGCGATTCCGAGATTCACGTAGTGCTTCTCGAGGTTGCCCTGCCGCTCGGCCTCGTAGGTGGAGTTGACTATGGGCATCTCGAGCAACGTCTCGCACAGCGACTTCGCCAAAAACGGCATGTAGGTCAAGCCGAAACCTTCCTTGCCCCTGAATGAGTCCTTCGCCTGAGAGCGCAGCTTGGCGACGTTCGACCAATCGACCTCGACGGCGTTCCAGGCGCGTGCGACCTCGCGGGAGCTGGCGGCCATGTGCTCCGCCGTGCGCCGGCGGATGTTGTTCCAGGGAACGAGCGTCTCGCGCTCACCCGGCGCAGGCGCCGCCGGCGGCTCGGCGACCGCCTCCTTGCGCTCCTCCTTGGGCTCGGGGGCCGCCTCCGCTTGCTCGGTGGCCGCCGCGGCCGGCCTTGCCTTCTCTTGCTCGACGAACTTGAGGACGTCTTGCTTGCGGATCCGGCCGCCGGTTCCGGTTCCCTCGATCTGATCGAGATCGACCGAGTTCTCGTCGGCCAGCCGGCGCACCAACGGCGAGATGATCCCGCGCTTGGAAGTGTCGCCGGCCTCGGCGGCCTTGCCCGGCGCGGTGTCCTCCTTGGCGGCCACGGCCTCCTCGGCCTCCTCGCCCGCTTCCTCCTCCGAGTCCGCCCGAGCCGCCGGCTCTTCCTCTTTCGGCTCTTCCTCAGCCTCGAGTTCCGCGGCTTTTTCCTGCGGCTCCTCGGCGGTCTCTTGCTCGCCCTCCTCCTGGGGAGCCTCGGCCTTCGCTCCGTCTCCGGAGGCCTCGCCGCCCGCGCCGACAAGCGCGATGGGGGTCCCGACCTTCACGGTGTCGCCCTCCTGGACGAGGATCTTCTCGATCGTCCCCGACACCGAGGAGGGAACCTCGGAGTCGACCTTGTCGGTGGAGACCTCGACCAGGAGCTCGTCTTCCTCGACGCTGTCGCCTTCCTGCCTGAGCCATCGGGTGATGGTTCCCTCGACGACCGACTCGCCGAGTTGCGGCATCTTGATCTCAGTAGCCATCCGGTTGCGAAACCTCCTCTAGGACGAGAAACCCCCAAAAGCCCCGTTCATCCCGCGCAGTTCCTGCGGATAAGCGTGGTTATCCCTTGAGAGTACCGCTCGGTAGAGGACAAGGCCGCGGGCCGTTCAGCACCTCACGATGCGCATGAAATCGGTGCGCCCCGCGCGGGGGCCGGGGCTGCCGGCGACCACGGCGACCAGGTGGCGCTCGTTCGCGAGCCCGGCCGCCCTCGCAGCGGCCACGGCTCTGTCGGTTTCGTCGCGCATGTCGCGGGCGGTCGGGAGGTCCTGAGTGGGCAGGGGAACCACTCCCCAGTTCAAGGCCATCGCGCCGAGGGTCTCCTCGCGCGAGGAGAGCCCGATGACGGGCATACTCGGCCTGAAGGCGGCCACGCGCCGCACCGTCGAACCGGTGCGCGTGGGACAGAGGATCGCCTGCACTCCCAGGTCCTCGGCCGCGGCGACCCCGGCGTGGGCAACGGCCCAGGAGACCCGATCGTCATCCCTCTCTTGGGTCTCAGGCTCGGCGTGTGAGCGCGCCTGCTCCTCGGATTCCATCGCGATTCCCGCCATCGTCTCGACGGTCGTCACGGGGTAGTCCCCCACCGCGGTTTCCTCGGACAACATCAAGGCGTCGGTTCCGTCGAGCACCGCGTTGGCCACGTCGGTTACCTCTGCGCGCGTGGGTAGAGATGAGCGGGTCATCGACTCGAGCATCTGAGTCGCCGTGATGACCGGTATCCCCCGCCGGTTACACCGCTGGATGATCTCCTTTTGAAGCAGCGGGACGCGGCGAAGCGGTGTCTGGATACCGAGGTCACCGCGCGCGACCATGACGGCATCGGCCTCGTCGAGGATGCCGGTCAGATT
>JBOGWW010000222.1:0-3858 GCA_050693655.1 Actinomycetota bacterium
ATCCACGACCTCGAGAATGTGGGCGACACGACGCTTCGGTTCGTCACGGTCGAGTTCAAGAGCTGAGGCTCACGCGATGGAGGACGTCGCTCCTCGCGTGCTCATAGCGGGAGGATCTCTGGGGGGTCTCACCACGGCGCTGACCCTTCGCGATGCTGGATGCGACGTCGATGTGTACGAACGCTCCCGCTCGCCCCTCGAGGGTCGGGGCGCAGGAATCGTTCTCCATCCCGCAACGATCCGCTATTTCATCGAAACCGACGCGATGGACGTCGGGCAGGTCAGCTCAAAGGCCGACTGGCTGAGGTATCTCGATCGAGATGGCGACACGATTCATGAGGCCCCCTGCCGGTACTGGTTCACGTCCTACTACACGTTGCACAAGGGGCTTCTCGACTGTTTCGACCAAAGTCGCTACCACCTCGGCGCGGGCATGACCGGCTTTCACCAAGAGGATGACTCCATCTCGCTCGAGCTAGGGGACGAGGCGGTGACCGGCGATCTTCTCGTTTGCGCGGATGGTATTCACTCGACGGCCCGAAGACTCCTTCTTCCGGATGTGCTACCGCGCTACGCCGGCTACGTGGGATGGCGTGGGACGGTAAGGGAGAACGAACTGAGTGCCGGCACCTTGAGTCCGCTGCAGGACGCATGCACCTACTACGTTGGCGACAGAATGCACATCCTCACCTATCCGATTCCCGACTTCGACGGTTCGGTCGAGCCGGGCGAGCGACGCATCAACTTCGTCTGGTATCGCAACGTGGCAGAGGGACCGAAGCTCGATGATCTGATGACCGACGCCCGCGGCATGCGACAGGAGATCTCGCTTGCGCCCGGAGCGGTCCGGCAACACCACGTCGATGAGCTCGTCGGTGCTGCCGTCGAACAACTCCCGGAGTCGATTGCCGAGGTCGTCGCGAAGTCGAGCGAACCGTTCGTGCAGGCGGTGTTCGACATAGCGGTGCCGCGCATGGCCTTTGGACGCGCGTGTCTGATCGGCGATGCGGCCTTCGCCATCAGACCGCACGCCGCAGCGGGCACGGCCAAGGCGGCCGAGGATGGATGGCAACTCGCGGCCGCCATGCGCGCGGAACGCGGCGACGTGATCGCCGCTCTTCGCCGATGGGAGCCTCACCAGCTCGCCCTCGGCCACACGGTAATGAACCGGTCGCGAGAGATCGGGGCGCGCGCCCAGGTCTCCGGGACATACGTGCCGGGCGACCCCAATGTGGCCTTCGGCCTCTACAAGCCGGAGGACAGTTGGATCACCGGCGAGAAGACCTCTCCTTTGCTCCCGCCCTCAGCGCAGCGATTCGCTCATGGGTCCCAGACGAGAGCACCCCGTCCTTCGAGACGGCCCGCGCGCAGAAGATCGTGAATCGACTCGACCTCGCGAGGGTCCGAGCTCGCGCCCACCACGGGACGCACCTCGCCCCGCTCGACCATCGCCGCCGCCTCGAGGAGCTCCGAGCGCGACGCATAACGGCTTCCGACGATGGACATCTCTCGGAAGACGAACTCTCGAGGTTGCACCGGGAGCTCGACTCCACGAAAGGTCGTCAGTATGCAGATGCTGCCCCCGGTCGCCAGCCGGGACAGGCTCCAGGACAGGCTCTCGCGAGTGCCTACTAGATCGATGATCGCGTCCGCGCGCCCGTCGAAGCTTTCCAGCGCAACCGCGTCAAAATCACTCGAGTCCTCGGCCGAAGCACCGAATCCCTCTACCAGCGCCAGCTTCTCGTCGCCACGCTCGAGACCCACGACGCTCGCCCCGCAGGCGGCCGCCACTTGCACCATGTGAATGCCGACCCCGCCGCCCGCGCCGATCACAGCGACCCGATCACTGGGGCCGAGGCCGAGTCGTGTTCTACAGACGTGCACCGGGGTCGCCACCGCGTCTGGGATCACCGTGGCCTGCGCCGCAGGGATGCTTTCCGGGAGTGCAAGGAGGTTGCCCTCGGGAAGAACGGAGTAGGGCGCGTAGCCTCCGTCGCGGTGAACGCCGTACCAACCGCGCAGCTTCTCGCAGCGGGACTCACGACCGCGTAAACACCACCGGCAGCGGAAGCACGAGAGATAAAAGTAGGCAACGACGCGGTTTCCGATCGCCTCTGAGTCGACCCCGTCCCCCACCGCGGCTATGCGGCCCACCACCTCGTGGCCGGGCGTCACGGGGAGTAACTCGGGAGCATCGCCGAGCGCACCATTCATGCAGTTCAGCACGGTGAGACCGACGCCGCAGGCCTCGACCCGGATCAGGACCTCGCCGCGACCGGGATCCGGAAGAGAGAAGGACTCCCATCGCGGGGCGTCACCCCAGCGGTGGAGCCTGTAGCCCTCGATCTCCATGTCGCCTCCTCCAACACCTGGTCTGTCAGATATCAAACATAGTGCCAGGGGTGCCAACCACTGCCCCGTTTCCAACTCGCTCGAAGGAGCGGTGGCGATCTCGACTCGCCTTCACGTCATGTGAGGTTGGCGCCGGCTCCCCCGGATTGCCCGATCTCCGTGGCCTCGCGCGGCGCCACCCGGCTCGAAAGCCACAACCACGCTCCGGCGATGAAGCATCCCGTGATAGAACCGGCGAAGCCCGAAACACCATGAAGCGCGAGCGCCGCCGCGGCGCCGGACGACCACGCCAACAGAGCGTGCGGGGACCGCGGTGCTCGGGCCAGTCTGGGGGTCAGCAACATGACCACGAGCGCCGGCGGAATCACTGCGCCAAGGACCTCGAGAAACCCGACCAGGCTCTGATCGAAGCGCGTTGCGCCGAGAACCGTCGCGCATGCAGCGACCGCCGCCATCGCCGCGCGGTGTGGCACTCGCGCGAGGCTCTCGATCGAGATCGCGCCGGAGTAGACCGCGGTCACACTGGGGGCGATCGTCGACAGCATCAGGAACAGTTGTCCCGCTTGGGGCCGCTCGGTGCCGGCCAGAACGTCGGCCAGATTGAACAGCCCCGTGCGCGCGTACAGTGAAACTCCCAACGCCGCGAGGGCGAGCAGGGGAACGAACATGGTCAACCCGACGATCCAAACGCCACTCTGCCGGTTGATGTCGACCGTGAAGTCCGGAACCCGCATCGCAAAGACGACTGCGTAAGAGATCATCCCTCCGAGAGCGGCCATGAAGCCCGCGATCGGTTGCGATTCGATGGCGGGGGGCGGATCGGTCGGAACCGCGGCCACCGTGATGACCGTCAGCGCAATCGCGCACCCCGCGGTGAGGTAGGTCAGCGGATTCCAACGCTCCTGCCCGAGCAAGCTCAATCCCATGACGACCAACCCGAGTGCGCACGAGCCGGCGACCTGGGGCGTGCCGGTGAGATCGCTCAGCGCCGCTCCGCCGACGCCCATGTAGAAGCCACACCACCCGATCATGGCGAGCACCATGGTTGCGGTGAGGGGCCATCCGCTGCGGCCTCCGAAGATCTCCCGGACGCTCGTGCCCATCGGCTTGCGAGCACGAAACGCCTGCAACCCGTGGGCGACGCAGACGAAGTACAGGACGAGGCACCCGGCGACGACCGCCGGGATCGCGATCACCGCGCCCACCTGACCGGTCACGGCGGCGCCCGTCATGAGGGCTCCTGGACCGGTCCCCATCCCGATCCAGGCCCCCGTTCGCCGATACCAGACAACGCCGGAGCGCGCGTCTGGTGCCGGATAACGGCGGGTCGCACCGTTCGTCCGCAATTTGCCAGTACCGCGCATCGAAATATACTATCCACAATGTTTGATGCAGAGCCGGGACGCCACACCCGCCGGCGTTTCGGGCCGTCTCGAAGGGGTCCTCTCCCCTTCGAATGGGGGGCTTTGGCGTGATCAAGCAGGATCAACTCATGTGGATCGACGG
>JBOGWW010000223.1:0-5768 GCA_050693655.1 Actinomycetota bacterium
CGCGCCTGGTCGCCCTCGCGGGACGAGACGAAGCCGCGGCCGCCGCGGCCGCATCACAGTTGGGTTGGTCCGAGTCCACCTCGGACTGGCGATCGCTGATCGGGCGGCCGGACATCGACATCATCGATATCTGTGCTCCCGGATACGCCCACGGCGCGATCGCCACCGAGGCCCTGGCGGCCGGCAAACATGTGCTCTGCGAGAAGCCCCTCGCCAACACGCTCGCCGAGGCGCGTCCCATGGCGGTGGCCGCACAACGCGCCGAGCAGTCGGGCGTTTTCAGCATGGTCGGCTTCAACTACCGGCGCATTCCCGCGCTCGAGCTCGCTCGCAGGCTGATAGCCGAGGGCGCCATAGGAGAGGTCAGACACGTGAGGTGCGCGTATCTCCAGGACTGGGCTGCCGACGAGGGGATCCCGTTGCTGTGGCGCTTCGAGTCCGAGCACGCGGGTTCGGGTGCACTCGGGGACATCGGCTCGCATCTAATCGATATCGGCCAGCACCTGATCGACCAGGAGATCACCGCCGTGTCCGGACTGACCGAGACTTTCGTGACCAAGCGGGGGAGAGTCGACGGCAGCGGCGAGGGGGGCGTTACCGTCGATGACCTAGCGGTCTTCGCCGCACGCTTCGGCGCCGGAGCCACCGGAAACTTCGAGGCCACCCGGCTCGCCAGCGGGCGCAAGAACGCGATGCGGGTCGAGATCGACGGTGCCGCCGGGGGGCTGGCCTTCGATCTCGAGAGGCTCAACGAGCTCCAGCTCTACGACCAGAACACTGCGGCGGATAGGCGGGGTTTCCGCACGGTCCTCGTGACGGAGGAGTCCCACCCCTGGTTGAGCGCGTGGTGGCCCCCGGGTCACATGCTGGGTTGGGAGCACACCTTCACGCACCAGGCACGCGACTTTCTGCTCGCGCTGGGGGAGCAGACCCCCCCGGCTCCCAGCTTCGAGCACGGGCTGCAGATTCAGTCCGTGATCGAAACGGTCCAGCTCTCCGCCGCCGAGGGCCGCTGGCGCGAGGTCATCGATCCCGGCGGCGTACCGGACGAGGCAGAGGTCAAGGAGGAGCCCGCATGAAGCTCGGCGTGCTGACGGTTCTCTATCAGGATCTGACGGTCGAGGCCACACTCGACAAACTCGCCGAGCTCGGCGTCGAGGCGGTCGAGTTCGGAACCGGGAACTATCCCGGCAACGCCCACTGCAACCCGGACGAACTGCTGGCGGACCCCGCCAAGGCCCGGGCGCTCCAGGTGGCGGTAAGGAGCCGGGGGATGATCATCAGCGCACTGAGCTGCCACGGAAACCCCCTGCACCCCGATGAGGAGGCCGCCGGCGCGGCCCACGAGGTCTGGCGCAAGACCGCCAGGCTCGCCGCCGAGCTCGAGGTCGCCGTGGTGAACACCTTCTCCGGCTGTCCGGGCGATCATCCGGGGGCGAAGTACCCGAACTGGGTGACCTGCGCCTGGCCTCCCGACTATCTCGAGGTCCTCGACTGGCAGTGGAACGAGCGCGTGGTTCCCTACTGGACGGAGGAGGCCGGCTTCGCCCGGGAGCTCGGGATCGTGGTCGGCTTCGAGATGCATCCCGGCTTCGTCGTCTACAACCCCGAGACACTGCTGAGACTGCGCGCTGCGGCGGGTGCGGCACTGGGCGCGAACTTCGATCCGAGCCATCTGTTCTGGCAGGGGATCGATCCGGTCGAGGCCATCAAAGAGCTCGGGGACGCGATCTTCCACTTCCATGCGAAGGACACCGCGCTCGACGCGGCCAATGTGGCCGTCAACGGCGTGCTCGACACCAAGGGCTACGACAAGCTCCTGGAACGCTCCTGGCTGTTCCGCACGGTCGGTTACGGGCACGGCGAGAAGACCTGGCGCGACATCGTCAGCGTCCTCCGGGCGGTGGGCTACGACTACGTGATGTCCATCGAGCACGAGGACGCCCTGGCGTCGATCGACGAGGGACTGACCAAGGCCGTTCGCCTGCTGCAAAACGTCCTGCTTGCGGAGAAACCCGTCGACATGTGGTGGGCTTGACCGGGAAACTCTCCACCTCTGCAGGTCGCGGTGTAGAGCTTCACCGGGATATTGACCAAGCCGAAGCTGAGCTCTCCCGTCTACACAGCTTGAGGCATCCAACCAATTCATCGTTGGGTGGTGCCCAAAGCGCCGGTCCTACCCTGTCCTTCCCGGCCGGCAGCGGGTCAGCGCCTTCGTCGAGCGGAGCGCTTCTCCTGGGACTTGAAACGCTTGAGCTCCTCCTCGAGGAGGGCTGTGTGGGCCCTGACGCGGTGAACCTCGGCGTCGAACACCCGTCTCTCGAGCTGAACCGTCTCCAGCTGCGCCGCCAGACGGTTTCGATCGTTCTCTATCTGGGACATCCGCTCGAGCTCGACCCTCAGTGGCGACATCTCTCCCTCGAGCGTCTCCCTCGCTCTCAGCGCGGCATCAAGACTTGCCAGCAGGTCGGCCCGCTCCTCTTCAGAGGCTTTGATGCGCTCTGTCGCCACCTGAAGCTCGGCCAGCTTGATTCGCATCGATTCCCTCTCCCTCTGGAGGTCATCGAGTTCCAGCTTGAGACGATCGCGCTCGGCCTCAGCGTCGAACAGCCCGTCCAGGCGCGCTCTGAGACGAGAGACCTCTGCCTCGAGAGCGGCGTTCTCGCGCACCTTACGCTCCAGGCGCCCGACGGCGGCGACACGACCGCTCTCGATCTCGTCGAGTTGATTGACCCGCAGGCGCAAGTGAAGAAGCTCGGACTCTACGTTCTCTTTCTCCCGCAGAGCCGCACCCAATTCGTTGCGCACGGCATCGGAGTTCACGATCGCGGAGGCGTCTCTGTTCTCTACAACAGCTTCGAGGACCTTTAGGCGCTTCTCAAGAGCGGCCTTTTCCCCTACGAGGCTCACCACGGTGTCGCTCGACCGAGCTTGTTCCTCCTCGAATCGTGAAGCGAGGTTTGCGAGCTCTTCCTCGCCCTCCCTTAGCAGTTTCTGTGCGACCTCTTTAGCCTTTACCGCCTCCTCGAGGCGCTCGGCCAGATCTCGCTCCTTGAGCTGTTCACGCAGAAGCGCAGTTTCCTCATGACCACCACCCTCGGCCGGCGGCGCGTCGGTTTCGGTGTCTTCAAGATCGAGATCTGTGGCGAGATTGACTCCTAGCGGTCGACCGCCCATTGCTTCTATCTGGTGAAGATCGACGTAGAGCAGATTGGACCGCGCCACGCAATAGCTATCTAGGGTTCCTTGCTGAATGGCCTTCATTAGTTGCGGCCTGTTGATCCCAAGCTTTCGAGCACCTTGCCACGCGAGGATGAGACGCTTGGTTTGGGCCGGAATCGGGCTCCTGTCGGGTCCGAAGCTCATGACCGCAGCCACTTCTCTTGCTGGTCGTTCATTCCTAGACCCCAAAGAGATCGGTGGCGATCCGAATGACGGCGGGGCCAAGGATCACGAGAAGGAGAGCTGGGAGTACGCAGAAGATAGTGGGGAAAAGGATCTTGACGGGAACCTGCATCGCTTTGCGCTCCGCGCGCTGTCGTCGTCTGGTTCGAAGTTCTCCGGCCTGAGCCCTGAGAACCTTGGACACGCTCACTCCGAACACATCCGCCTGGATCATCGCCAGCACGAAGCTATCAAGTTCCTCGACTCTAGTTCTGCTGGCCAGATTCTTGAACGACTCGACCCGTGACTCGCCCAGTTGAATTTCCTGCAGCATCCGCGCGATCTCGGAGGACAGTTCACCCGGGACTTTCTGAACGACTTGGGCGAGTGCGCCGTCGAAGCCGATGCCCGCTTCCACGCTGATGGTCAGGAGGTCCATCGTGTCGGGCAGCGCCTTCCTGATGGCCTCCCGCCGGCGAGTGGCCATGCCTTCAAGGAGGACGTCGGGCGCCACAAAGGCTAGGAGAGCAAAAAACGCCGAAAGGATCGCAACCTTCACAGGCGAAGCGTCGCCCCCCAGCCAGGTCAGGCCCGCAAGCACTACGGCGCCAACCGCGCCCATCACCTTGAAGGCGACCACACGCTCGACGTCCCATCCCGCCGGACTCCCGGCCAGCGCAAGTTTCTGGTCGATCCGATCGTTCATTCCCAGCGGCGTAACGCGCCTCGCAACGCGGCCGAGGCCCTCCACGATCGGCGCGACGACACGTTCCAAGAAGGAGCGGGAGAGCTCACGCTCTCTTATGCTCGAGGTGACGTGTTCGACCTGCGCCTCGAGAAGCTCGACCGTTCTTCTGCGTTGGGCGAGTACTAAGTCGACTATGAGTCCCGCGACGATGACCATCGAGAAGGTTGCAACCAAAGCTAGTGGGAGATAGAGACTAGACATCGATCTTCACGATCCTCCTCATCCAGATATAGCCCGCGATCAACAGGACCGAAGCTGCGGCCAGGAGAAGCGTCCCGATTCCAGTGTTGAAGAGCAAACCGATGTACTCCGGATTGGCTCTCGACAGATAGAGCGTCACGGCTATCGGAAGCACCGAGAGGATGCCGATCGACATTCGTCCCTCGGACGAGAGAACGTCGACCTGGCGCCTTAGGGTTTCCCGGTCGCGCAGGGTTTCCGCCACTCCGTCGAGGAGCTCGGCGAGGTTTCCTCCGACTTCCCGCTGGATGTTGACGGCGAGAACGGCCCATCTGAAGTCCTCACTCCCGATGCGGTCCGCCATCACCGACAGGGCTTCGCCCATGGGACGTCCAAGCCGAATCTCCGCAACCAGACGAGCGAACTCCGTCGCTCCGGGCTCGCCCGTTTCCTTGGCCACCATGTCGAGCGCCTGGAGGAAGCTGTGACCTGCGCGGATCGAGCTTGCGAGGATCATCAGGATGTCCGGCAGCTGGGCGTGCAGACGATTGAATCGCCTTCGCGCAATGACGGATAGGGCGATGGCTGGGATCAGCGCGGTCGCGCCCGCGATGATGATCGCCGCCAGCAGGTTGCCGAACAGCAGGAGACCGAGGATGATGCCGGCCAGCGCGGAAACGACCGTCATCGCCAGGAATTCCTCTGCGCTCAGTGGCAGGCCGGCGCGCTCGATCCTGAGGTCCAATCGCACGCCGAGCTCTCTTCGGTCTGTGACGCGTCGCGCGAGACGCAACAGCAGGGAAGGTATCCACTTGATAGTTCGTTGAGAGCGCGCTCGCAGCTCACTCAACTTCTCCCGTCCACCCATTGCCATGAGGCGCGCGAGCTCGTCGTCTCGCTCCTCCCGGTAACGCGCTCCGAGAACCATTGAAAGGATCCAGAAGCACGCGGCGAAGAACAACCCCAGCGCTAGGAGGAGTCCCCAAGCGCCGTATAGGAGGGGCTGCGCAGGAGCCACGGCTTGCGGTCGGGCCGGGGCGCGGTTCTCATCACTCAGCGGCGGCGGAATCAGGGTCAATATGTCATCGTTAAGTCCGAAGGCGCTCACCGAGATGCTCGCTTCGCCACCCGAACGCGCGTCTGACCCGTAGGTGATCACGTACTGGTTCGACAGCTCGGTTGCCAGTCCCTCGTACAGCTTGGACAGCTTCGCGCTCGCGACCGGGGAATACTCTCCATCCGTTGCGCGAGCGATGTATCTGAGCGCTCTCTCGTCGAATTCACCCGAACTAAGCCCGACTGCGAAGACCGACGCGTCCGTCGAAGCTGCTGCCTTGAGTGAGGTTTGGCTCGCGGTATCCCCTCCGTCCGACAGGAGGACGATGTTGCGCTGGCCCGATCCGCTGAACAGCGCCGAAGCCTCGGTGAGCGCATCGTAGAGCGCCGTCTCGCCGAG
>JBOGWW010000224.1:0-2832 GCA_050693655.1 Actinomycetota bacterium
GGGCCTGCTACCGGGCGCTCGACCTCATCACCTTTCTGACGACCGGTGAGGACGAGACCCGGGCCTGGGAAGTGAGGCGCGGCGCCAGGGCTCCCGAAGCCGCGGGCGTCATCCACTCCGACCTCGAGCGCGGCTTCATCCGCGCCGAGGTCGTGCACTTCGACGATCTCGTGGCCGCGGGCTCCTGGGACGACGCCAAGTCCCAGGGTGGCCTTAGGGTCGAGGGCAAGGACTACGAGGTTCAGGAGGGGGACTGCCTCAACATCCGTTTCGCCGTATAGCGGGTGAGGTGGGTCATCGTCAGTCCGGTTGCCGGTCGTGCCCGGGGAACACGTCCTCTTCCGACTCGTGCCACACCGGGTGGTCGCCCGAGGTCTCGACGTTGAACCCGTAGTCGTAGACCAGCGATCCCCCGTAGGTCGCGCCGAGCGATACCAGGCCTCCCGCCAGCACCGAGAGGACCATCCCGATTGTGTTCACGCTTCCGTCCTCGAGGTCGCGGGCGAGCAGGCCGACGATCACCAGCGCCGTGACAGTGAACATGATGGTCATGTGCCAGTTGGCCGTGCGCCGGGCCTGGGTGTGCTTGGGCGTGGACTTCAGCCAATCCCAGAAGCCCGTCAGAGCCGTGGGAATCGACACGATCAGGCCACCGATGAGCACGAAGGTCGCGGCGTTGTACATGTTCTCCGCGAGCTCGCCGCTGGAGAAGAACGAGATCAGGTCGAAGACCAGGGCAAAGACGTAGGCGGTGACCGGAATGTCGGTGAGTGGGGGATGAAAGGGCTTGCCCGAGAAGCCTCTCAGCCCCTTGAAGCTTCGCCCCCTGAACGTGATCGCCGGCTTGATCGAGAACCATCGTGTCATTCAATCCTCCTCGCTCACCCTGACACCCCTGCGCAAAGGGTACGCCGGAACCGAGGTTCAACCGGGTAACAACGTCATCCCCTCATTCTCGGCCCCTGCCTCACATTCCCATCGAGGCCGAACCCTGTAACGTCGTGATTCACCACCTTCTCGGGTCCCACCTCACGCACCCAACGTCAGCCGAGCCTGGCCGAGAAGTCCAATGACCTGTCGCGGCAATGCATCGGGCGTCTCTCGCACGGAACGGTCGGTCGCCCTGACGATCTTCCATCCCATCTCCTGCAGCAGGTTGTGTTTGCGGGCATCGCGCTGCCATGACTCGAAGTCGGCGTGCCAGCGAAAGCCATCCGCCTCGATGCCCACTTTCTGCTCCGGCCACGCGAAGTCGAGACGCACCCTGGTTCCGTCCGGGCAGGTCACCGTGTACTGCCGCTCCGGCGGGTCGAGCCCATGCCGCCGCAAGCTTCGCTCTACCTTGATCTCGAGCGGGCTCTCGGTTTGGCCGGAAGCGATTTCTCGCTCCCTGAGCACATTCTGCAGTATTGCCGTGCCGTGCCTGCCCTTGGTGCCCAGGAGGGCGAGACGACTGCGCAGCAAGGGTGTGAAGGTCAAGCCCAGCCGCAAGGCGGAGTCCAGTGCGCCCGTAAGCAACGCTTCGTCGAGTACCGCGCTCAGGTCGATCAGCGTGCGTGTCGGAGTCGTTACGAGGAAGCCACGATGCCTTACGAGATCTTCGGAAGCAAAGCTTGTTTTGTGATGAACGGTGACTCTGGGGTGACGCTTACGAGTGGCCGTTGCTATTTCGACGCTGCCGGCGGGGATCCCGTCCAGGCCCCAGAGCGCGGCGGAGGAACGCCCCACGACGATCCCGTCGCCCGTCCAAAGCCTTGCGGCCTCGAGCTTCTGCAGCCAGGGGTCCTCAGCCTCCGTGAGCGCATAGACGCCGGGGAGCAGCTCGCACCAGCGATTCGATTCGCGACGCCACCGCAGAGCCCCTCTCGAGATGCCCGCCGCGAGGGCTTGTGCCGAGGTAAGGAGTCCTCGCTGCGTTTCGGCGAGTCTTAGAAATGCATCATCCGCACTCGTTGCGTCCATCCATCCCATTCAAGCTTCGGCCTGTGACACAGAAGGTCTAACCCCTGGACGCTGTGAATCACAACGTCTCCGGGTTACTCCTCAGGCTCAGGGCGGTCAGATCAGGACGTGGCCCCCGGAGCGGCGCGGGTCGTGCACCGCGTCGACCGCCCCGTCCTCCGCCACCGAGGCCGCCTGCACCGCGCCGAAGAACATGTGGATGTCGTCGTAGGGCCTCGGGTGGAAGTCGAGTTCGTGGCCCGGAAGGCCGGGTTCGAAGCACAGCGTCTCGCCCTCCGGCCGGGGATCGAGGTGGGCCCGGGGGGCGGCCACCGCGTCCTGCAGGGAGTCGCCGTCGACCGCCAGGCGCATGAGCGTCTGTGCGATGGCCCCCACGATGCGGTCGGCGCCGGGCGATCCGAGTCCGACCACGAGCCCCGGCCCGGATGCGATCGTCGGGGTCATGTTCGAGTGGCAGCGCGAGCCGGGGGCCAGGCCGTGGATCCCCATCGGATTCAGTTCCTCCTCGCCCAGGGAGTTGTTCATCATCATTCCGTGCACGACCAAACCGGCCCCGTACCCGTTCGATTCCGTGATCGAGCAGACGTAGCCCTCGGAGTCGGCCGCCGACCCGTGGGTCGTGTCCTGCGACCGCATGGTTCGTTTGGCCAGGCTTTCGATGCTGTCCCTCGCAGCTCCCCGGTCGCCGTCGAGCGCGTCGATGGCCTCCTTGAAGGCCGAGGCGATGCCGGTCGGGTCTCCGTAGCGTTCGCGGCGATAGCCGGTGGCCATCCGCTGGGCCTCGACGACCGAGCGAAGGCGCTCGACGGGATCCTTGAGGTCCGCCGAGTGCAGCAAGGCGAGCATGTGGACGAGCACCGCGCCTCCGAC
>JBOGWW010000225.1:0-3542 GCA_050693655.1 Actinomycetota bacterium
ATCTTGTTGAATGCGGTGGTGACGCGCACGTGTCCTCCTTGGCTCGGGTAGCTGTGGAGAGCACCCGGAACCTAAGTGAGCGACACGTGCGCGTCGCTGTTATCAACGGTGGACGTTTCGCGTTCTCGCACTCGACCTATCGGGTTGCAGCCTCACCAGGCCAGCTGTCACCAGGGTCGCGAAGAACTACCCACGGGAACCCGAGGAGTCCCATAATTGATCCACATGGCGCAACTTTCGATCCAGCTGTTGGGCCCCCCCAGCCTCGAGCGAGACGGAGCGCCTGCACCTCCCCCCAAGGGGAAGAAGGTGTGGGCGCTGCTCGCGTACTTGATCCGCTCCGAGGCCCCGGTCTCGCGTGGGCGTCTTGCCTCGCTGTTGTTCGCCGACGCCGACGATCCCCTGGGGGCCCTTCGCTGGAACCTCGCGGAACTCAGACGGCTGCTCGGCATCAAGAGCATCCTGCGGGGCGAACCGATCGAGCTCCACCCACCCCCCAACACGCAGGTAGACGTCGAGTGCGTGATCCACGGAACGTGGCGTCAGGCCATGTCGGTGCCCACGATTGGTGACGCGTTCCTCGAAGGCCTGAGCTTCCCGACCTGCCCCGCGTTCGAGACGTGGCTTCTCACGGAGCGAAGGCATCTCGCAAATGCTTCGGCCGACGTCATGCGTGAAGCCGCGCTCGGCTGCATCGCGGCGGGCGTCCCCGCCGAGGCCGTGAAGCTTGCCCGCAAGCTGGTCGAAGTCGACCCGCTCGACGAGTCCTACCAGACTCTGTTGATCCGCAGCCTCGCGGCCTCCGGGGATCGTGATGACGCCAGGGCGCAGCTCAAGGCCTGCCGCGCTCTGCTGATGAAGGAGCTCGGTGTAGAGCCCGGACCCGATGTGCGCAACGCCGTCGACGCTCCGACGGCATCTCTGCCGCGCAGGGCAGTGGCTGGTTCCGCTTCTGCACGCGCGCACATTGACGCGGGGGAAGCCGCCATCGCGGCCGGCGCGGTTGATGCGGGCCTGGCCTCCCTGCGGTCTGCGGCAGAGGAGGCGGCGGCCGTCGGCGATGCTTCTCTCGAGGCACAAACGTTGCTCGCACTGGGATCGTCTTTGATCCACGCTCCGCGCGGGCGTGACGAAGAAGGATCGGTTATTCTGCACAGGGCGATCGAAGTCGCCTCGGGAGCTGGTCTCGGTCGGGTCGTAGCAGGGTCGCGGCGCGAACTCGGTTACGTCGAGTTGCTTGCCGCCCGCTACGATCGCGGCCGCATGTGGCTGGAACATGCTCTCGAGGCCGTGGGTGACGATGTGGGCGAGGAGTCGATGATCCGCGCCGTCTTGGGGGCATGCTGGTCCGACACGGCTCATTACCCGGAAGCGATAACCGAGCTCGAACGATCGCTTGCACTCGCCGAGGAGGCCTGCTCCGGCAAGCAGATTGCGTTCACAGGTTCGTTCCTCGCGCGGGTTCGTCTTCTCACCGGTGACGTCGACGCGGCGCGAGCCACGGGCCTTCGGGCGAAGCAAATGGCCGAACAGGAAGCTTGGACCTCGTTCGTAGCGTGGCCCGAGAGCCTCGTCGGTGATTGCTTCCTCGCCGAGGGTGATGTGGAGGGTGCCGCGAACGCCTACGAACATGCGTTCGCGCTGGGTTGTCAGATCGGTGATCCGTGTTGGGAGGGCGTCGGGGCGCGGGGGATCGGGCTCGTGAACGAACGGCGCGGTTTCGTGGACGAGGCGATCGACTGGCTCGATGACGCGCGCACGCGCTGCGTCAGGATCGCCGACGCGTACATGTGGATCGAGGCTTACTGCCAGGACGCGCTATGTCAGACCGCGATCGCTCACGATGTGGTGGACGCGCCGCGATTCGTCGAGGAGCTCGAAGCTAAGGCGGCGTCGAGGGGACTGCGGGAGTTCGTCGCGAGGGCCCATCTCCACCGACACCGCCTGGGTGACCAAAAGGCGCTCGATGCCGCCACGGTGCTGGCGGCGGACATCGCCAACCCTTCGTTGCACGAAGCCCTGGACAAAGCAGGCGCTCCCGCGCCCTCACTTCCCTAGAGCCATCTCAACGGCTTCCGGGTCCATTTCTTTCACGAGAGGTGCCTCTGAGGGAAAAGCAGCGGAAGAGAAGACGAAATAGAGGGCGAGTCAAGGAGTGCCCCCCAGGAAGATTCGACGCCCGATGATCAGCCTCTTCTTCCGTGCACAGATGTAGAGAGTGCCCTACCTCGTGCCCCCGGGGGGATTCGTAGCAGAAGGGAACGCGGACAACCTGCAGTTTCGCGTGGCGTACTGGTCATTTCGGGAGGATTTGAGCTTCCGAGATCGCCTTGGGCACGTTAACCGCGAGCGGGCCCGTAGTTCACGTTTCCGGAGCGACCAAGACGAACGTGACTGGGTGATCTATCCGATTTCTATCCGGTTTCTATCCGTCTCGACCAGAGTGGCCACCGCGAAGACTGCAACACTCGATCGGGATCGAAGCGGTGCTGGAGGTCGAGCAACCGCGCGTACGCCGCGGCGCCGAACGCTTCCGACCTTCGAGTCTGGTCGTCGCTGTCGAGGAAATTGAGGTATACGCCGGCAGACCTTGGTTGGAGATCGGCGTAGAACCCTCTCGCCCAAGCCGTCTCGGCATCGCCGATCGGCTCGTGGGGCAGCCAGACCCCGTTGATGTTGACTTCGTGGGCAACGTCGCGGCGCGAGTAAGCGGTCGCGTTGGCATCGACGTCTGCGACTGCACCACCGAGATGGAACATGACCGTGTAGCTCCATGGTGAACCGATGCGGTCGGTGTGATCGATCATCGTGGCGATCACGTCATCGTCTAGCCTCCGGAGCCCGGCCGACTTCCAGTAATAGTCCCAGCCGGAGGGAACCGTCGCGTCGAGCAGCGACTGCAGTCCGACATACGGTCGATGCTTCACCACGTCGATGAGCGGGCGTCCGAACGTCCTCATCGGGGCCAGCAACCGTTCTGCCTTTTCGGGGTCGGCGAGGGCAAGCATCGCAATCGTGCAGACCGGTCGCCCGTGAAGCTCGACCGGCAGGAACGGGGTCGCGGGCGCTTTGCGAAGGGCGACGATAGTCGCGACTTCGGGCGGCGCCGTCGCAACGAATTCCCGATACGCGCGTAGGACCTCGGGCGCGTCCTCGAGCGCCCACATGACGGCCCCGGCAAAGACCTCGGGGCCGACGGGATGGAGGCGATAGGTGAATGAGGTGACCACGCCCAGACCACCACCGCCGCCGCGGAGGCCCCAGAAGAGGTCCGGGTGCTCCCGTTCGCTCGCCGTGAGTCGCTGGCCGTCGACTGTGATGAGTTCGGCGGCGAGGAAGTTGTCGGCCGTCAAGCCGTGACGGCGCATGAGCCAGCCGATGCCACCGCCAAGCGTCAGCCCTGAGACTCCGGTTTCCGACATCGTGCCGCCCGTCGTCGCCAACCCGAACGCCTGGGTGGTGGCGTCAAGCTCACCCCACAGAACACCTGCTTGCACCGTTGCGGTCATCTCAGCGGGATCGATCGTGATGCTCTTCATGGG
>JBOGWW010000226.1:0-8419 GCA_050693655.1 Actinomycetota bacterium
TCTCCGTCGACCTGGAGGGTCGTGTCGAGGGCCCCGCTCCGCTTCGCCAGGTCCTCGAGCACCACGAGGGCCTCGTCCCCGGCGAGCGACTGCGGCTCACCGTCGTCGTCGAGCAAGACGGGAAGGATCTTCAGAGCGGAGATCCCGCCACCCGAGATCTCAGCCCTGAACATCGCGCTCTCGCGTGACCGCCGGCCGCTGAGGCTGTCGAGCCTGTAGGGCGGGTAGGGCCTCGACAGCTCCAGCCCGTTGTCGACGGACATCGTGTGAAAGAGGAAGTTGCCCGTGCTGTAGAGGGTGCAAGCGCCCCCCGCGGTCTCGATAGCGTGCAGACAGTGGGGGTGGTGGCCGACGACGAGATCCGCGCCGGCGTCAACGAGCGCCCGGCCGAGCGGACGCTGGTACTCGGCGATCTCATCCTGGAACTCTGCCACCCAGCCATTGGGGACCCCCCAGTGGATGCCCACCACCACGATGTCCGCCGAGCCGGCCGCGCGGTGGACGGCGGCGCAGGCCCGATCGACGTCTCCCTCGAGCGCCGAGGTGCGGACGTACGGCGCCATCCCTGGCTGCTCGTCGATGGTCACGGGATCGATCAGAAACTCCGACATCACCCTCACCGGCGCGAGGCCGGGCCGCACCTCGCTCGCGGCGTAGCCCGTCGGCAACGTGCACGCCATGCCCACAAAAGCGACTTGTCGCCCCGCAACTTCCAGCGTAGTCGCCTCGAACGCCTCGGAGATGTTCTCCCCCGCGCCCACGCAGGCGACCCCGGCCTCCTCGAGAACCCGGCGCGTCTGGCGGAGCCCCTCGATCCCGTAGTCGAGCGCGTGGTTGTTCGCCACGGTCACGACATCTATGCCGAGCTCCGCTAGCTCGCGCGCGAGGTTGGGCGGCGAGCGAAACGCGATCGCTTTGTCGGCGGGGTGCCCTCGGTCGGTGAGCGGCACTTCGAGATTCGCGAAGAGCGCGTCGGCGCGCCCCACCTCGGATCGGATCCTCTCGTCCCGAAGCGTGACGCGGCGCGACAGCATCACGTCCCCCAAGAGCAGCAGGCTGACCGTCGTAACGCGTTCCTCCTCTCCTCGATAGCGGTGGGGCCCGGGACGAATGCCCGGGCCCCACCCCAGGGCCATCGAACGCTCAGCCGACGCGCGCCGGTCTTCCGGTATCCGCGAAGAACGGCCTGAGCCCGGCTTCGCCGACCGGCTGGGTCACGCGCGACACCGCGTACATGGCGATACCGCTGGCAAGCACCCCCGGCACGACCGGGTTGATGAACGGCTCGCCGATCAAGTACCAGATCAGACATGTCACGAATCCGACGACCATCGAGGTGATGGCCCCCGCGGCGCTGGCACCTCTCCAATAGAGCCCCACTACGACGGGGATGAACACGGTGCTCGCCAGCAACGCGGCGAACGCGAGGACTACGAACTGCACGATGTCCAACTGCCGGAGAGTCAAGAGTATCGGGACCGCGCCGACCACGAGGGTGGCGAGCCGATTGATTCTCAATCTCTTCCTCACGTCCGCCTCGGGGTCCACGAGCCTGTAGTAGATGTCGTGCGAAATCGCCGGCCCGGCCACGAGCAAGACCGAGTCCACGGTGCTCATGACGGCCGCGATCACCGCCGTCATCACCAACGCCCCGATGAACGGTGGAAGAACTTCCGACGCAAACACGGTCGAGGCCGCGTCCGCCACCGACAGCTGCGGGTACAGCGCCTTCAGCGACATGCCGATCATCGCCACCGACGAGGCGATGATCACGTTGAACAGGATGGCGATGCCCACGGCCTTGCGGATCGTCTTGTCGTCCCTCATTGCGTAGAAGCGCACGAGGATGTACGGCGCCACGACGAAGGTCAGCCCGAAGGCGAGTGCGAAGCCGAGCAGGTCTCTGAAACCGAAGTGCCAGGAAAGGAAAGAGGGCGCGACGTCGGTCAGGACCGCCCTCAGGTTCGACGCGCCGCCCGCGTAGTTGATCAGCAGCGGCAGTCCGATCAGGGCTCCGAGGGCCATGGCTATCTGCTGCAAGAAATCGGTCCGCATGACCGCGACCATGCCTCCGATCACGGTGTAGAGCACCACGAGCACCATCAGGATCACGGCGCCCCACACGAACGGGATACCGAAGATCGTCTCGAGGATGACGCCGCCAGCCTGGTACTGGGCGGACATGAACACGATGTACGCAAGCACGATCAGGATCGCCGCCACACCCCGTGCGCCGCGGGAGCTGTAGCGGTCGCCGATGAAATCGGGGAACGTCAAGCCTCCATGCTCCTGCGAGTAGCGTCGCATCTTGGGGGCCACCCAGAGGCCGCCCACGATGTAGGCGAGCCAGATGCCGGTCCAGCCCCAGATGAACGAGGCGCCGGTCAGATAGTGGACGGCGATCGTGCCCACGAAGGTCCCGGCGCTCATCTGGGTGGCGGCGAGGCTGGCGCCGCCGATCCAGGGCCCGACGCGTCGACCCGCAATGAGAAAGTCGGTGTCGCCGGCGGTCCTTCTAAACGAGCGGATTCCCTCGATCATCACGATGATGAAGAACGCCCCCAGAACGAAGACAAATACGGTGTCGAACTGAATCACCCGCTCTCACCTCCCGCGGGCCGGTCCTCCTCATCAGTGCTCTTCTCCCCCGGCTCGACTCGCGAGGCCAGGGCGAAAGAGAGAACCAGCAGGAAGATGCCGAAGATCACGGCGGTTTCGAACGGAGCTCCGAACGGTGTCATACCGGCTGCTCACCTCCTTTTTCCTCCTGCTGTCGGTACCAACCGAACAGCACTACCAGGAACACCACCAGCGCCACGACGGTGATGATCTCGCTGAGCGATATTCGGGCGGCGCTCGCCCCGTACTCGGCGATGACCACCGAAGGGACGTTGATGACCCGCTGTATGAGGGACAGCCGGCCGCCCTCCTCCTCGGTCGTGCTGACGCTCGGGAAGAACTCGCCGGCGAGCTGTTCCCCTTCCGGCAGCATCGTCTGGATCACTACGTTTCTCTGAGAACTCGACGGCGGAAGGTTGGGGGCGAGGATCACAACTCCGAAGACGCCCTCGTCCCTCGTGACCGTGTAGCTCAGCGTGTAGCTCGCCGTCTCTGCCGACACAGGCACGAGGATTCTCGTAACGCCCTCTCCCTCGGTGATCTCGAGATTGGGTTCCGCGTCGCCGCTGACGCTGATCTCGCCGACGTCCGCTCCGGGCCGCGTCACCAGCAGGTGCTCCACTCCGCCTTCGAGCTTGTCTGCACCCTCGATCGTGTATGTGGCCTCAACGGAATCGCTACCGTCCACGCCCATGTCTACGGTGATCTCCGCGTCGGCGACCGTGGCCGGAGGTGGCTCCTGCGCCAGTGCCGGTGCCGCCGCCAGCGCGGACATCAGCAGCGCGCCAAGACCACCCACCGCGGTCCGGGCGAATCGCCTCGGAACCCTCGGTCTGATCATCTCTTCTCCTTCCTCATGACCTATTGAGAGCCGCGAGAGCCAGCCGCGCCTCCCGAGCCGTCTCCTTGAACGACCAGGTCACGCTGTTGAGCCCTCTCGTCACGTGTGTCCGGATCACCCGGTCGAGGTGGGAGCCCTCGTCCAAAGAGGAAAGCCGAGCTGCGGGTGCGATCGAAGGGATCGGAGGAATATTCAAGGCGGACTCCTGGCGGAACCTGCCCCTCTCACTGAACCCAGCCGATACGAGATGACGCCCGATCCGGATAAGAGCATCGTTGATCCGGGCGACGCGCTCGTCGCCGACGTCGTGCAGCGCGAGCTTTTCGGCTGCTGCCATCAGCCGTTCCAGCTCGGAGCGGGCTTCCAGCGCCGCGCTCAGCGCGTTCTCGAAGGAGACGCGCCCCAGCGCGGCCTCCTCGTAGCTCCTGCAGTGCCTCGCAAGGTCGTCGACCGTCTTTCGGTAGTCGAAGGGGAGGATCGGCGCGTTCGCCATGCGTAGGGCCGCGGACGCGTAGACCTTGATGTCCTTGAGGAGGATGTGCTTGTCGGCGATCTGGAGCGTGTCTCGTTCGGTGTGCCACTCGATGTTGCCGCCGCAGCCTCCGACGGGGTAGTAGCCCTTCTTCTCCAGAAGGTCCTTGGGCATCGTGGAGGACAGCATGTAGAAGGTGCTGATGCCGAGGTTGTTGAAGGAGATATCTCCGGCCCGCAGCGGACGCGTGCCGTGGGCATCCTGCCCCGTCGCAGATTCGATAGCCGCGGTCGCGATGTCTTCGGCCTCGGGCATCCACATGACGTCTTCGTAGACGGTCGCCCACCTGCAGCCGGGAGAATCGCAATTGATATGGCCCACGCAGTTGGCGTCGAGATCCTGAGCGAACTGGTCTGCATACCAAGTCGAGCCCGCGTACCGGCCCTGCGAGTGACCGGGCCACCAGCAGATCTTCACCGTGCGCTTGAGGAGGTGCTGGTGACCCTGCAGCAGACGCGCCACCTCCAGCAGCGTGGCGTTGCCCGTTGCGTTGTCGCCGATCCCGGCGTGCCAGGAGTCGATGTGCCCGTGCAGGAGCACGAACTTCTCGGGCTGCACTTCCCCTGGGATGGTTGCCTCGACGAGCGGGCACCGCCTCCAGCCCTCGTCCAACCAGGTGTTGAGTGAGGCGCGCGCAGCACCGTTTTGGCATCGCTCGATCAGCCACTCGCCATCGGGCTTGTTGACCCCCAGCACAGCCATCCTAGGCTGGTCGGCGAAGTTGTCGAGATCGGGCGCGCCCCAGATCGGGGTGACCGTTCCCTCGTGAATATCCTGGCCCGGCCCCACGAAGACCATCGCCAGGATCCCGGCCTTCGAGAACGCGTCCACCTTCCCGGGAAGCGGGTTGCCTTCGGTAATCACGACCTTCCCCTCGAGTCCCTCCGGGACCACGGGGGTCGCGCCGAACAAGTCGCCCATGCCCTTGGCCTGGCCGGTCGGGACGTAGACCAGTTCTGCCTCGATCGGGAGATCTGCCGTGCTCACGGAGAACACCGGGGTCTTCACCCTGATCTCGCGCGCGCCTTGGCTCGTTTCGACCTCGAGGCGCGCACGCTTCGGGATACTCAGGAAGAGTTCGGGCTCGTGGATCGTGAATTCAGTCCCCAGCGCTTCCAGACGCTCGCCTATGTAGCGCGCGGCTGTCCACTCGTCCTCGCTGCCCGATTCACGGACCAGGGTCGAGAACCGCTCGATAAGAGCCCAGGGCTCTTCAATCGACGCCGCCTCGAACAGCGCCCCCTCGATCTTCTCGTCTGCCCATTTTGTGAGAGTCGTCATTTGCACCTCCTCAGAACCACTACGGAACGATCACGACCTTGCCGAACGCCACTCCTTCCTCCAGCACGCGGTGACCTTGTGCGATCTGCTCCAGCGGAAGCACCGCATGCAGGTGAGGTTGCAGAAGGCCCCGGCTCAAGAGGTCCAGCACCGCGCGGAAATCACGACGGCTTCCGAGCGGCGCGCCGATGATTCGGCGGTGCGACTGGTAGATCTCCCGAATAGAGAGGTCGGGGTTGTCGCCCGCCGCGGCACCGCAGATGGTCATGCGCCCGCCCATCGCGAGGCTGGTGATCGCGGCCCGGAAGGTTTCCCCTCCGACGGGATTGACTATCAAGTCCACGCCTCTGTCTTCGGTCTCGTGGAACACGACCTCGCCAAAGTCCTCCGTGGCGCGGTCGATCGCGCGGTCGGCACCGATCTTCTGAAGCAGGGAGGCGCGCTCCGACCCCTTCGTCACGGCGAAGACATATGCGCCTGCAGCGTGCGCGAGCTCGACGGCCGCGCAGCCGACGCCGCCTCCAGCGCCCAGCACCAGCACCCGCTCCGAGGGCCTGACCCCGCCGGCCGTGACCACCATGCGCCAGGCCGTCGTGTAGGCCACTGGAACGGCGGCTGCCACCTCAAATGCAATGCGCTCGGAAAGCGGTTCGAGGTTGCCCGCTCTCACCATGGTGTACTCGGCAAGTCCCCCGAACGTGTCCTCTCCGAAGATGCGATACGAACGACACATCGAGTCCTCGCCACGCTCGCAGTCGGGACAGTGACCGCAGCCGAGGCCCGGATATACGAGTACGCGATCACCGACCTGCCAGCCCTCAGCCGCGGGTCCCACACTCTCGACCTCCCCGGCGACGTCTGCACCGGAGACATGGGGCAGGGAGCAGGGCCTGATCCCCGGACCGGTCATCCCGCTTCTCACGAAGAGGTCGAGCCGGTTGAGGGCGCACGCTTTGACGCGCACGACGACGTCATCGGGAGCATCAACGAGCGGTGCGGGGATCTCCTCGATATGGATCACGCTGGGATCGCCGTGCTGGCGGACCACCGCCGCACGCATCATCTTCGTTATCAAGGCGCTCCTCTTTTCACCATGTTGCGTTGGCCGCCCTTCTCCTCCGTTCGAACTCGGACGGTCGCACCGGAAAGCCCCCATCTGCGAAGTGCATGTAGGCCCGCTTGACGGTCTGGAGCTCCAGGCCGATGTCGACCTCGCGGATGCCGGGGAGGCCTCCCACGATGCTCGTCTCGAACTCGTAGAGGTCGTCTTCTGACGGGAGAATTACCTCGCAGATGAGATCGCGGTAGCCGCTGGCCGCGGACAGGTAGCGAACCTCCGGCCGTGCGGACAGCATGCGAGCCGTCTCCTCGAGATGGAGGAGGTCGACGCGGATCCAGCAGAAGCACTCCACGTCGAAGCCGAGCAGATGCGAGGGGACGATCGTGGCGATGCGGATCGCGCCTTTCTTCACCATCGCGTCGACCTTGCGACGCGCCCGCGACTCGCTGATGCCGATCTGTTCGGCGAGGGTCCTGAAGCTGAGGCGACCGTCTTCCCGCAACAGCGCGTAAAGCGCCCGTTCCGTGTCATCAAGGCCAACGGTGTGGCCGAAGTGGGTGGCAACGGACGCTCCGTCGGACAGTTGGGCGACGGCATCTTCGCGAATCAGCTCGCGGCTCCAGTCGTAGGACATCTTGAAGTTGCGTAGCACGCTCTCAGTCGTGCTCTCGCGAATGCCCCCGATCTGGGGCAGTTGCTCGATCAGCACCTCCGCGAGATAGCGGCGCGACGGAACGATCAACTCCACGACCACGTCGAACGTCCCGGTTATCAGCGCAACGAAACGCACGTCCTCGCGGGTAGCAAGGACGCGCGAGACTCGCTTCGGCTCGCCGACCTCACACCGCAGTTGGACGAGCACCGGGTACCCCCAACCACAGCGCTGCGGGTCGGCGATCGCGGCGACCCGGATATGCCCTGCATCAAACAGGCGCTGAGCACGCCGAGACACGGTGCTCTCGGTGCTGTCCACCGCTTGGGCCACCTGCTGCCAAGTTGCCCTCCCGTTGATCTGCAGCGCCGCCGCGATTCGGACGTCGAGTTCGTCCATGGCCATCCGTTCTGCCGAAATTCGGCATAATCATAGCTCGATATGCAGGAGATCCGCAAATCCTGGGCCGAAATGCAGAAAAGAAGCGCCTAAGATTTCCGAGGCCGCTGAGACGGCTGGAGGACGCCGCTCGGGAGCCTAGTCAGCTCAGGGAGGCCACGACCTCCTCTCCGAAGCGGGCTACCCTCTCCTCGAGCCCGTCCCGGTCGTGCCCGAGGTTGACCACGAATCCATCGCAGCCTGCCTCGATGTAGGCGCCCAAGCCTTCGGCGAGGGTCTCCGGCGGCCCTGCAAGGGCCGGTCGACCTCGGGCGTCGCTGGCATCGGCCTGAGGCTCCTCGGCGAAGTCCACGTCGATCCGCAGCACGACCCGGCCGTCCGGTCGGCGATCTCTAAACGACGCGGCCATTTCTCGCAGGTCGTCGACCCGCAGCGCAACCGGATGCCAGACGCCCGTAAGAGTCGCCCGCTTGAGGGTCGCATTCGAAACCCCTGCAGCCCAGATCTCCGGGCGAGCCACGAGGCCCGGCGCCAGCCAGGCGTCTTCCACGCTCAGGTGACCATCGTGGCGCACGGGCCCGGGCATCTGATCGAAGGACTCCACGGCGAGCTCGAGCCAGGCGTCCATGATCTTCCCCCGCTCCTGGAAGGACGCGTTAAGTGTGCGGAACTCGCCCTCAAGCCAACCAGCGGCCACCGCCGTCAGCACCCGCCCCTTCGACAAAAAGTCCAGCGTCGTGAGCTGCTTTAGCACGACCAAGGGATTACGCTGCGGGACGATCAACGCAGAGACGCCGAGCTTCAACCTGGCCGTGGTTGCCGCCAGGAAACCCAGCGACACCATGACATCGAGGATCGTGCCGTAAACGTCCTTGATCGCTGCCGGCACCATTACGTGGTCCGTGACCCAGCCGGAGTCGAATCCTGCGTCTTCTGCGGCGCGGGCGGCAGAGACCAGCCTCTCGGGAGTGAGGTTGTCTCCGAAGTTCGGAAGGATGAGACCAAGGTGGAGCTCGGGCGGATCACTCATATGTC
>JBOGWW010000227.1:0-2850 GCA_050693655.1 Actinomycetota bacterium
AGATAGAACCTGGTCGTGACGAAACGGAGGAGCCCGCCCGCAACTACGTGGTCGTGCTCGTCTCCGGTGTTCATAACGCCACCCTGCAGGCGCTCGAGTACGCCGAGACGCTGACTCCCACGGATCTGCGTGCGGTCTCATTTGGCCTCGATCCCGCGGCCACCGAAAAGCTGGGCGACGACTGGATGCGCAGCCGCATCCCGGTTTCGCTGGAGCTTCACGAGTCTGCCTACAGGGACATGGGGCGGTCTCTTGCCGGCTACGTCAAGCAATTCCAGGCCGACGGAAAAAATCGAATCGTCACGATCGTCATTCCTGAGTTCATCGTGGGAAAGTTGCGACATCAATTCCTTCACGGTCAGACGGCGTTGCTGGTCAAGAGACATCTGCTATTTGAGCGTGGGGTAGTCGTGGCCAGTGTTCCATACCATCTTGAAGCCGACCGCTAAAGTTCACCGAACCGGTTGGTGACCTCGTCGGCGGCTCAAGGCCAAGAACCGTTGGTCGCTCGGGACAAGTGCTCGTGCAGGAGGAAGCTCAGGCATTGGCAGAACTCGGACCGTCATGAAGCTACTCATTCATCTCCTCTCGTTCGCGATGAGTCTTGCCGCGCTGCGAGGTCATATAGAGAGAACCCGACGACGGGAGGCCCCCACGGGCTCTCGGGAGGTGAAACACTCGATTTGAACCAGCCAGAAACACCGGCCGGCGCGGTTGCCAACACTCCGGCCACGATCAAGCGCACCTATTACGTGCTCGAGCTCGGCAACACGCTTGCGGCGTCCTTGATCTGGGGAATCAACACGATCTTCCTTCTCGATGCCGGGCTGTCGAACCTGCAGGCGTTCTCCGCCAACGCCTTCTTCACCGCGGGCATGGTGTTGTTCGAGGTCCCGACCGGAATCGTGGCCGACATGTGGGGCCGACGGGCCTCGTTCCTGCTCGGGACCGTGACGCTCGCGGTGACGACCGGGCTGTACGTCCTTCTCTGGCAACTGCAGGCACCGTTCTGGCAGTGGGCAGTGGTCTCCCTGCTGCTGGGGCTCGGCTTCACCTTCTTTTCCGGAGCGGTCGAGGCCTGGCTGGTGGACGCCCTGGATGCAACCGGATTTGACGGAAGCCTCGAGAGCGTCTTCGGCCGGGGCCAGGTCCTGAGCGGGGTCGGCATGCTGGTGGGATCCATCGGCGGAGGCTACCTGGCGCAGCTCACCAACCTGGGTGCCCCGTTCGTACTGCGAGCGTTGGTGTTGACGCTGATGTTCGGGGTCGCATTCGTGATGATGCGTGACATCGGATTCACGCCGAAGAGGAACGGGCGCCCCCTGCAAGAGATCAAGGCCATCGCGGGGAACTCGATCGAGTACGGCTGGCGCATCCCCGCCGTCAAATACCTGATGCTTGCGGCTCCGTTCACCGGAGGAGTCGGGATCTATGTCTTCTACGCCCTGCAACCGCATCTGCTCGATCTCTGGGGGAACGACGAGGCCTATGGGATCGCGGGGCTGGCTGCAGCCGTCATCGCCGGCTCGCAGGCGCTCGGCGGTCTTTTGACGACGCAGGTTCGCAGGCTGTTCGAGCGGCGCACGTCTGCGCTCCTGGCGGCGGAGGCATTGAGCGTGCTCAGCATCGTTCTGGTGGGATTGATTGCGAACTTCTGGGTGGTGATTGGACTGATCGTCGTCTGGGGGCTGCTCTTCGCCGCCGCATTTCCGATCCGGCAGGCATACCTCAACGGACTGATCCCGTCCCAGCAGCGCGCAACGATTCTCTCCTTCGACTCGTTGATGAGCTCCGCGGGCGGAGTCGGCGCACAGCCCGCGCTCGGGCGCGCCGCGGACGTGTGGGGCTACCCCGCCTCTTACCTACTTGCCGCGGGCCTGGGTGCGCTGGCGCTGCCGTTCATCGCGAAAGCGCGGGCCGAGAAGGCTCCCGCCGATCTCGGTGAAGGCACGCCCACGGCACCCGTCGCGGATTTGATTGCCACGGATTCGTCCTAGCCCCACGGGATTCCGGGTCTGATCGAACCTCGACTGTGAATCGACTTTAAGCGTCAAGGCCCTTGTTTCGGTCTCGATCCACCAATAACGTGATCCGAGCTTGTATTGCTTGAGATATACGTCATTTCAAGCTTGCTCCAGGGCGGAGGTCGGTTGAATCGAGTGCGTGGACGATTCGTATCTCCCTGCGGGAGCAGGCGCACGCGTTCCGAAGCCGCAGGCGTATTGCGCGCGGGGGTGCCATTCGAGCGAGTCACCGAGGCCGTCACGTAGCCGGGCGGCGAAGAGCCGACCGATCAACCGGATCAGAGGGGATCTGATATGCGACGCACCACGCTGCTCGTCCTGTCCGTGCTACTGCTTGCCCTTCCCACCTCGAACGCGAGCTCGGGACAGGCGGCTTCCCCAGCACCGCGATTCGTCTCGGGCCTCCTCGACGCCGGTAGCGACCACACTTGCGCGCTGCTCGACACGTGGGAGGTGCGCTGCTGGGGAGACGGCGGAGACGGCCGGCTCGGCCACGCCAACACCGACGACGTCGGCGACGACGAGGACCCGCACGACTACGGCCCGGTGGAGCTCGGGGCGGGGCGGACGGCCCGAGCCATTACCGCCGGAAGCGACCACACCTGCGCCCTGCTCGACAACGGCCGGGTGCGCTGCTGGGGGTTCGGCGGCAGCGGCCGACTTGGCTACGGCAACATCGCCAGCATCGGCGACAACGAGACCCCCGGCTCGGTGGGTACGGTCGACCTCGGCGCGGGCCGGACGGCCCGGGCCATTACCGCCGGAAGCGACCACACCTGCGCCCTGCTCGACAACGGCCGGGTGCGCTGCTGGGGGTTCGGCGGCA
>JBOGWW010000228.1:0-2388 GCA_050693655.1 Actinomycetota bacterium
CGGTTGCTCCGTCCCACGAAGGTCAGAAAACCAAACGCGCGCGCGTCGGCCCCCCACGTCAGGTCAAGAATCCCCGGGAGCTCCTGCGTGATTTCTTCGACCTCACCCTCGGTCGTGTCGATCAGGACGGCGCGCGTCTTGCTGCGCGCGTCGTTGAGCACTCCCACCGCGATGTGCTTCGAATCCGGCGACCAGGCTCCATCGCCCAGCACGCCACTTCCGATCGCAACCGGACGTCGCTCACCACTTTCCATGTCGATCAAACTGACCTCGCCCGAACCGCTTCGGAGGAGCCAGCGACCGTCGGGGGATGCATCCCACAACTCGCTCGGCTCGATGTCCAGGCGCTCCGCGTCGTCCGGTCCGAGAATGAAAGTGGCAGAGAGGTCGCTCTCGTCCGCAACGAGCACCCGATCACCCGACCAGGCCAGAGGGTTGTAGCGGCCCGCTTCGGCGAGCACGGTGTGCTCGTTGATCTCGGCGTCGTAGACCACCACTTCGACGAGTCCCTTGCAACTCTCACCCGAGCACCGCCGGTCGAAGATCGGACGCAGATAGGCAAGCTTTGAGTCGTTCGGGTGCCACAGTGGATTGAAACCGGGGCCTATTTCGACCTTCTTGCCGGAGTCGAGGTCGATCGCCAGCAGGGTGGGCTCGGCGAGAAAATCGTGCTCCTCGCCGGTCGGATCATCGGCAGAGACGACGTAGGCGAGCCACGATCCTGCGGGGCTCGCGTACACGTCTCTGGTGGGCGTGCGTCCGATCCGTCGCCGGTCGCCGGAGTCGAGGTCGAGGCGCATCAGCCCGTCACCGCTCAGATACAGGGCGCTGGTGGCCGGTTGCTCGGGCGCGGAAGCGGAAGCGCGAGGCGAGTCCGAGTTGGAGTCCGAGCTCGAGTCGCGGAGCGCAATCATGGCGCCCGCGCCCACCAGCGCAACTACAACGAGACCGGTCAACAGTCGGAGAGAAAAACTCATTGGCCCAGTGTGGAGCGTCGAGAGATCAAAGGCCCGTCAATGAGAACGGATCAGTCCAGACCGCCGAGGTCCTCTGCCTCGCCGGAGGTCTCGAACAACTCGATCTCGGCGAGCGTCGGGACCAGCGAGCCGGCGCCCAGAACCCCACTGCGAAGCTCCCGCAACACGGCGGGGCTGGTCGCGCTCGCGAGCTTGGCGCCGGCGCGCGCGCTCTCACCCCAGCACGGTCGTCCGTCGTCGGCGAGCTCGCGGCCCTGGCCGTCCTTGCGCGGCCACCACCAGAAGTGACCCGCCGGCATGTCCCGGTTGTCGATCCGAATGTCGAAGTGATTGTGGCTCAGGGACGAGTAACAGCCGATCCCGTGAAACTGGCTGCGCTTGGCGATCCTTCGTTCCCTGCGGTTGTCTATGCCCGTCATTCGGTTGTCGGCGGCTGTGCCGTAGAGGTGCTGGCTGGCCCGGGCGCCACCGATGCAGTCGTTGTAGGCCACGCTGCGGAATCCGGAATTGATGCCGATGGGTTTGGACCCACCCTTCTTTCGAACCGCCTCGAGGCGCCACATCAGCCGCTTCACGTTGCCCTTGACGCGCCGGGGCCTGGACCTGCCCCCGCTGAAGGTACCGGCATAGGAGTTTGCCCGGGAGGAGCACGAGGACGACCGATTCTGGTCGAACTCCGAATAGTCGAAATGCTTGGTCGAACCATCGGTGTCCTGAAGGCCGTTGAAGATCCGCAGGTCCTTCACGGACGCGACCCCGTTCACGGGGCGCCCGTAGGCGGCTTCGAACGCCTGCATCGCCGCTCTGGTTTGGGCGCCGTAGGAGCCGTCGATGCTGAATCTCTGCTGCGACTTCGTGGGGTACCAGCCGGACAGGCGAACCTGAAGCTTCTTTACCTGGCGTCCCTTCGCTCCCGGCTTCAGGGCCCGGTCGAAGGGCTTGGCGCTCGCTCCGGGCGACGCCACGAGGGTGACGACGATGGCCGTGGCTACGGCGGTCCCCGCGACGCGCCTAACTCTCTCCCAGTTCATGGTTCTTGTTTCGGCTCGTCTCGCACGTTGACTTAAATCACAACTTCCCCACCCCGCCCACTAAATGGCGGCCCTGTAATTCGTTCTCCTTCGAAGCGCTTTTAACAGGCGATCGACACCGGCAGGCTCTCGTCGCATATCATCCGGGCTATGAGCGAGCGGACTCCCACGGTGGATGGTGAAGAACGCGTCCGCGTGGTTCTCGTCGACGATCACGACCTGCTGCGGCGAGGGATCAAGACCATGCTCGAAACCGAGGACGACATCGAGGTGGTCGGCGAGGCTTCAGACGGCACCGAGGCACTGAAGATCGTCGAGGACACCGTGCCGGACGTGGTCCTGATCGACGTGATCATGCCGAACAAGGACGGAATCGAGAC
>JBOGWW010000229.1:0-4323 GCA_050693655.1 Actinomycetota bacterium
CCCAAGCACCGAGGGCTCATCCGCTCCCGCGGTGCTGGAGGTCATCAGGAACTGGGAGGGTGAGCGGGGCTGCGAGTTCGGTCATGCCGTTGCCGAAGCCGCCGGTGGGAACCCGCAGGGCACCTGTCCGGAGAAGGGCGAAGAGGAGTCCGACCAGGATGAGAACGGGGCCTCTGAGGGGGCAGCAAAGGGCCGGCCCGAGGGAACGCTCCAGGGCAAACCGGCGGGCGCCGGTGAGGGCCAAGGGAAGCCCGAGGGCACTCCGAGCGGAAAACCAGACGGCGCCGGGAAACCCGAGGGCACACCCGGTGGCGGTGGTAACTCGGGCAACGGGGGCAACGGATCCGGAGACGCGGGAGGGGGCAATTCCAGCGGCAACGGTGGGGTTGGTGCTCCCAGTGAATCTCCGGGGGGCGGCACGACGAATGGCGGCGGGAAGCCCGATTCCGTGCCCGGCGGCAAGCCCTAGCCGCGCCGCCGCAATCGAGAACAACCCCCGGTGATCCGGGGGTTGTTCTCGTTCGGGGAGAATTGAGCCATGACTACCAACCCCGATGGCTACCGGATCGACAGGGATTCACTCGGCGAGGTGCGCGTTCCGGCCGACGTTTTATGGGGGGCCCAGACCCAGCGTTCGATCGAGAACTTCCCCATAGGCCGGGATCGCTTCGTGTGGGGTCGCCGGGTCATCCGGGCTCTGGGGCTCCTGAAGAAGGCGGCCGCGCTCGCGAACGCCGAACTCGGCCGGCTGAGCGGGGAAAAGGCCGATCTCATAGTGCGCGCGGCGGACGAGGTCATCGCCGGTGAGCTCGACGTTCAATTTCCGCTGGTGGTATGGCAGACGGGGTCGGGCACGCAGTCGAACATGAACGCCAACGAGGTCATCGGCAATCGCGCCATTCAACTCGCAGACGGAGAGATCGGCTCGAAGACGCCGGTGCACCCCAACGACGACGTCAACAAAGGGCAGTCGTCCAACGACACCTTTCCTACGGCGATGCACATCGCCTCGCTGGAGGAAGTCAGCGACGTGTTGCTCCCGGCGGTCGAGGCGCTTCGAAATACGCTCGCCAAGAAGGCCGACGAGCACGCCCACGTCGTCATGGTGGGGCGCACCCACCTGCAGGATGCAACGCCGGTGAAGCTCGGTCAGGTGGCCTCGGGATGGGCTACACAACTCGACCAGGCCTCCGAGGGCATCAAGCGAGCACTGCCCGGCGTCGGAGAACTCGCGATCGGAGGGACCGCGGTGGGGACGGGATTGAATGCCCATCCCCGCTTCGGCGAAACCGTCGCGGCCAAGCTGACGGAGGAGACGGGAAAGTCCTTCAAGTCCGCCCCCGACAAGTTCGCGGCTCTGTCGGCGCACGACGCGATGGTCGACCTGAGTGCCTCGATGAGGACCCTCGCCGTTGCTCTCTACAAGATCGCGAACGACGTTCGCCTCTACGCGATGGGGCCCCGCGCCGGCATCGCGGAGCTCAGGATTCCCGAGAACGAACCGGGGAGTTCGATCATGCCGGGCAAGATAAATCCCACTCAGTCGGAGGCGATGACGATGGTCTGCGCGCAGGTCATGGGAAACGACGCCACCGTGGCCTTCGCGGGCACGCAGGGTCACTTCCAACTGAACGTCTACAAGCCGGTGATGCTTCATAACTTGCTCGAGTCGGCCTCGCTCCTCGCCGATGCCTGCCATTCGTTCAACGAGCACTGCGCCGTCGGCATCGAGCCGAACCTCAAGCTGATCAACGAGCATCTCGAGAACTCTCTGATGCTGGTGACCGCGCTCAACCCACACATCGGCTACGAGAGGGCCGCGGAGATCGCGCTCAAGGCCTACCGGGAGGACAAGAATCTCAAGGACACCGCCGTCGAACTCGGCTACGTCTCCGAGGAGGACTTCGACCGGTGGGTCGCGCCCGAAGCAATGACCCGTCCGCTCGAGGACTGAACGGGCCGGGCGACAGTCACTGTCGCAAAAAGTGGAGAAATCTCCTCAGGGGGACGCTCGCTCTGCTCGATGAATGGGTATGACAGGCGTGCGATTAGGCACCGACTAGGCGACCAAGGCGACCAGGAGAGCACCGTCATGCTTGCCATCTGCACCCAATGCGAAGCCGCCCAGGATGTCGAGAAGGCGGGCATCGTCTGCTGGTTCTGTGGCGAAGAGATGAGCGACCCGACCCGCGATCACCAGGGCGAGCGGGGCCCCTCCGAGTGGTTCGGCGTCGGAGCCGTGTACGCGCGCGATCGGGTGGCGACCGGATGAACGATTCCCTCAACCCCTCACAGACGGCACACGATCCGACGGTGGAGCCTCCTCCCCCGCCGATCGCAGGCTAGCCGCCCGATCCCGGCACGCGCCGGTCAGGGGTACTGCCAGCTCAGCTCGAGGCTCGAAGCTGCGAAGGCCGCGACCCGCTCGGCCTCCTGCTCCACTGCACGGGTGACCCACTTCGGTAGCTTCGCGAACGGCTCTATCTCCACGACCAGCCGCCGCCCTTTCCTCTCCTGCCGCCAGACCCCGTCGATCCTGCCGTCCACCAAGACGACCGGCGAGACCCAGCCTTGGGGGCGGTGGACGCGGGTCTTGTAATCGCCGGTCATCAGCTTGGTGGTCTGCAGCGTCGATCCGATGACGTAGGGGTCGAAGGCCGGGAGCAGCCGGATCGACTTCGTAGGCGCGGCGGCCTTGATCTCGGCGAGGTGTTCGGTAAGCGCCCAGTAATCACTCCCGTCGAGCTTCACCTCGGTTACCTCGTCGCCCAGTGCGGCGATCAGCCGGCCGCCGGCTTCAGATAGTGCGCGTAGGTGCCGAGTCCGGCCTGCCAGAGTTGATACTCGTGTGGCAAGAGGTGCAGGGTGCCGCGCATGGCCCAGGCCTTGACCAGCCGCCGGTCCTCCCAGAGCCACTTCTCGACGTCGTCGCGCTTCAACTTCTCGACGCGCGCCCACAACGACAGTTCCGCAGAAGACATCAGTTGCGCGTGCAGCCCGCCGATCTCGCCGACGACATCCACTGCTTTTCGCTTCGAGATGCGCTCATCGAGATGATGCCGTCGCGCGCGCCAGGCCATCACCTGACGCCACGAGAGTTTGGGTTGGCTCATTCGCTAACGTGCGCGGTCGTGAGGGAGGTGTGCGGTAAGCACCAGAGATTAGGGCTTGCCGGCGGCGAGCTTCGCCTTGAGTCCGTCGACGATCGCATCGATGCCGAACTCCCATGCCTCGTCCATGTCGCAGGACTCCATCGCCGGAAGCGTCGCAACCAGACAGGGGAATTCGTCCTGGGTGATCACGCGTCGATGATGCATGGCGAGAGCCTGCGGCATGGTCATCGCGTCTTCCTGATTCTCGAGCAACGGGTTGGTCATCTGCCACAGCACGTGACCCATGACGAAGCCCGACAGCGTCCAGTGCGCCTTGAGCGCCTCATCGGGACTGAAGCCCGCGCCCTGCAGTATGGAGACCGCCAGCTCGATGGGTCGGAGCGCGTCCGGCGACATCTCTGTTTTGCGCTGCAGCACCGGCAGCAGCTTGGGATGCCGCAGGAGAACCCGGCGGAACTCGGTGTAGCCGGTCTTGATCGCCTTGGTCCAGTCGCTCATGTCCAGCGCCGAGATGTCGATCTCCTTCAGCAGCTGACCCGCGATGCCGTTCATCAACTCGTCCTTGCTGGCGACGTGGTTGTAGAGCGCCATGGGCGTGGCACCCAACTCGCTCGCGATCCGTCGCATCGATACCGCCTCGATCCCCTCGGCATCGGCGATGGTGATGGCGCACTCGACGATGCGATCACGCGAGAGCGAGCTTCTCTGAGCGTCCGGTACGTCCGTTTTGTTCATCGGGCCCCAACTTTTTTGAGGTTTCTGTCGTCTCGCCGTTGACAAGTGTACATCGTACATCATTGTATGTACGCTGTACATATACATCGTAGATATACGTCGTATGCAAGGGAGGGACCACGAATGTTCACGACCGAAGGACTCGCCCGGGCCAGCGCCCGGCGCCCCTGGGTCACTCTGGGACTCTGGGTGGTGGCGATCGCCGTCGCCGGCTGGGTGTCCTCGCAGTACCTGGCCGACGCTCTGACCACGAGCGTAGATTTCACGAACACCCCCGAGGCCAAGCAGGCCCAGGAATTGATCGAGGAGCGGTTCGGCGAGGAAGGCGTTACCGAGATCTTCATCCTCAATTCGCCCGAGGCCACGGTCGAGGATCCGGCCTTCGAGCAGGCGGTGCGCACGCTGCAGGCCGAAGCGACCGAGGAGGGGGCCGAGGCGGTCACCTTCTACGACACCCAGGACCCCTCGATGGTCT
>JBOGWW010000230.1:0-6123 GCA_050693655.1 Actinomycetota bacterium
ACTCATAGGCGCGCGCGACTTGAGGGCATCCTGCGTGTTCGTCGTCGTCAACAACGACGGTGGCGGGATCTTTTCGTTCCTCGAACAGGCTGACTATCCGGAACACTTCGAACGAGTTTTCGGCACCTCGCACGGAGCGGATCTCGAATCCCTCGCCCGCACCGACGGATGCGGTTACGAGCGAATCACAAACGGGACCGTCCTGAGAGACTCGGTGGTGGCGCGGATGGAACTCGGCGGCGTCCACCTGATCGAGGTCCGGACCGATCGGTCGAGCAACGTCACCGTCCACAGGAACATGTACTCCGCGGTCGACCGAGCGCTGAAGGATCTGTAGCCGGGTCACTTTGCGAGACAATCTCTGGACATGACCACACCCGGTGACCCGCCCATGGCCTTCGTTCTGGGGGGCGGCGGCGTGCTCGGCGCCAACGAGGTCGGGATGCTCCGGGCCCTGCTGGAGGCCGGCATCGCTCCCGACCTGGTCCTCGGCACGTCGATCGGAGCGGTCAACGGAGCCGTTCTCGCATCGGATCCCACGATGGACGCGGTAGAGCGACTCACCGAACTGTGGGCCTCCGCCGACGAGACGGGCGTGTTCAGCGGAGGGATGATCGCCCGCCTCAGCACGCTCGCGCGGACGCGCACTCACGCACATCCCCACGAACCCCTGCGTCAGATGCTCGTCCGCGCTCTCCCCCTAAAGCTCATCGAAGAGCTGCCGGTGCCCTTCCAGTGCGTGGCCGCCAGCATCGAGCGTGCCGCGGAGCACTGGTTCACCCGCGGCTCCATCGTGGACGCGGTGCTCGCCTCCTCCGCCGTGCCCGGACTCCTGCCTCCCGTCGAACTGGAGGGTGAGACCTTCCTCGACGGGGGTCTGGTCAACAGCATTCCCGTGGACCGCGCCATCGCGCTGGGGGCCGGCACGATCTTCGTACTCCAAGTCGGCCGGATCGAGCAGCCGCTGAGGAAACCCACCAAACCGTGGGAGGTCGCGCTGATTGCTTTCGAAATCGCTCGCCGGCACCGATTCGCCACTCAGCTGGCTGCCCTTCCCGACTCGGTCGAGGTGCACGTATTGCCCAAGGAGTGGTTTCGGGGCGAGGATGCAATCCGACTCCATCCGCGAGGTGCATTACGGGGCGCTGGCCGCGGTGGGAGCCACTCCGCTAACCGACATCATGTTCGTCACGCACACCGGGCTGGATCACCTGGACAGCGTGATCGACATCTGGCGTGGCATTCCCATGGACCAGAGCTTGAAGGTGCGCTGGTGGGTCGTGCCCGAGGAGGATCTCCCGGAGGCGGAGGAAGATCGAATCGACTGGCTCTTCGAGCACTGGTCCGCCATCGACGCCTGGATCGAAGCGAACAAGGCTCACTCAGCCTAGGGCCGATTGCATCGCGAGGAGCTTGAGGCGGGTCTCGTCGAGCTCTCCCTCGGGGGTCGACCCCTCGACGATGCCTGCCCCCGCGAACAGCCGCGCGCTTCCTCCGTCTATCTCCGCGCACCGCAGCGCGATCCCCCATTCGCCGTTGCCTCGTGCGTCCACCCAGCCGACCGGACCTGCGTAGCGCGCCCTGCTCATGCCCTCGAGGTCGCGGATCATGTCCATGGCCTTCGGGCGCGGCAAACCGCACACCGCCGCGGTGGGATGCAGTGTCCCGGCTATCTCGAGGGCGCTGTGGGCGTTGCGCATCTCGCCCTGGATCTCGGTTGCAAGGTGTTGAACGTTGGCCAGCTTGAGCAGCTGAGGACTCGCCGCCACCGTCAGCGTCTCGCAAAACCGGGGCCACAGGTCCGTTACCGAGCGCACTGCGATCTCGTGTTCCACCGCGTCCTTGGCCGACCCCAACAGACGGCGGCCGAGCAGGGCATCCTCCGCCTCGTCCGAGCCGCGACGAATGGATCCGGCGAGTATCAGCGACGACACCTGCTTGCCTTCGGTGCGCACCAGCAACTCCGGTGTCGCACCGATCAGGCCGTCCACCGAGAACGAATAGCACTCGGGAAACCTCCCGGCGAGGCGCTTGACCAACCTGCGAGGACTCAGTGCCGTCTTGGACCACACTCGCATGTCGCGCGCCAGGACGACCTTCTCGATCTCTTTGTTGCGAACGGCCTTCTCTGCCGTCGCAACGGCGTCCAGCCACGCCACCTCGGACGCAGACGGGCCCCAGTACCTGATGCGGTCGTCCTCGGAAGCCTCGCTCCGGTCGATCTTGGATCCCGGACCGATGCGTGTGATCCAAGAACGTCCGTTGCTGCGTCCGATGACGATCGAGGGAATCACGACGACCGAGCCGGGCTCCCGAGGGTCGAAGGTAAACGCACCGAAGGCGACGGGACCACTCCCCGGCACACGGACCTCGTCTTCCACCCCGAACGTCGAAAACGTCTCGGTCAGCGCCTTCGTCGCTCTCTCGAAACGGTCCGTGCCCGGCTCGACCTCGAGGCGAACCGCCTCTCCCCACGCGACCAGGCCCTCGCCGTGATGCACCCAGGCAAAGCCCTCCGGGTCCTCGAGCTCTTCGATGAGGCCCGCGGATTCGAACTCGATCGTAACGACGTCGAGCCCGGCTCTCACGCGCGGGTACCCGTAAGCAGCTGCACGGCGCCGAGGCCGAAGAACCGAACCCTCACATCGGTGAACCCCGCGCGCTCGAGAACAGTGAGCAGCGCATCCTTTCCGGGCAGATAGGCCGTCGACTTCGGCAGGTAGTCGTAGGCGTCCTTGTCCGACAACCAGCCGCCGATCTTCGGAACCACCTTGTGGAAATAGATCCGGTGCCCGAACGAAAGCACGGGGTTGTCGGGCTGCGCGGTTTCGAGGAAGGCCGCACGCCCTCCCGGACGTAAAACGCGCGCGCTCTCCTCGAACAGCGCTCTTAGATCCACGACGTTGCGCAGGGCGAAGCCACAGGTGAGCCCGTCGGCCGCACCGTCGCGGAGAGGCAGGCGCAGCCCGTCGGCCTGGACGAGCGGCGCGCTCGTCTCCGCCAGGGAGAGCATGCCGAAGGAAACGTCGAAGCCGACCGGGTCCAGGCCCGCGTGCTGCGACTCGCGGCAGAAGTCGCCGGTCCCACAGGCGACGTCGATGACGGTGGAACCTTGTTCGAGTCCGAGCGCGGCAATCGACTTGCGACGCCAGCCCGCATCCATCCCGAACGTCATGATCCGGTTCAGACGGTCGTAGCGCAGCGCGATGCGGTCGAACATCGCCTGGACGGCTCTGGCCTTCTCCGGTCCCGTCGGGAGGTCGCGCGGGCTCTTCACTACGACTCCCCGGTCACGTTCTCGATGCGTTCCTGGGCCACCGCCAGCAGGACCTGTTCGAAGTGCCGCGCCACCAGCTTGCTGGTCGCAGGGAGCATCGTGCTGAAGGCCTCGACCAATCGCCGGGCGGCCTCCTCGTCGCTACCGGCCTCCGCGCGGATGGGATCGCGCACGAAGCGAATGAAGACGTCGACGGCGCGCTCGGCTACGTCGCGCATCGCGTGATCGTGCTCGCGCGCGAGGACGAGCAACTCGCTGAGTGGAAGTCCCGCGCCGAGAAGGGCGAGGCCCTGCGTGACCATCTCGGCATCGGCCTCCGTGTAATAGGCGCGGCCGTCTCGCTCCTTGTGGACGATGAGCCCTTCTCGCTCGAGGGCCTGGAGCAGCGACTCGGAGATACCGGTGCGCTGGGCGAGTTGTTCGAGCGTCAAACTCGGTCCCTCGCCGCTCGCGTCGCCGGGGCGGTCGACCAGCGCGAGCAGGGCCTCGTCGGCGGGATCCAGCTCACCCGAAAGCAGACCCTTGATCGACTTCAGCGTGAAGCCCTTGTCCTTGAGCTCGCGGATGCGTTCGAGGCGCTCGACGTGCTCCTCCGAGTAGAAGACGACCCGGCCCTCGCGCTCGGGCTGGGGCAGCAGCCCCCTGGTCTGATAGAAGCGCACGGTATCGACGCTCGTGCCGGCGCGACCCGCCAGCTCCTCGACTCGATATCTCATGAGCAACCACTCTACGAGTGATTACTTGGATAGTTGGACCGCCTCCTGCAGCCAGCCGACCACGAGGTCGATCAGCCAGCGCCGGTGCCAGACGAAGGCGTGGTTGGCCTCGAGGTGGAGCTCGAGCCGCGCCCGGCCCCCGGTTGCGGCGTGCAGGAGATGTGCTTGATCGACCGGCACCACGGTGTCCGCCTCCGCGTGCACGATCAACAGCGGTCTCTCCAGCGCAGCGGCGACTTCGAGAGCGCCGTCGAGTGCGGTCCATTGCGCCTCGAACTCCGCGGGCGACATCCCGTGCAGGAAGGGCGTGAACGATTCCTCGGCCATCGCTGCGGTGAAGGGCAGCCGAACGGGATCGGTTATGCCACCCAGAACCGCAACGGCACGGACCCGTTCATCTCCGCTCGCCCTCAGCGCGGTCCAGCCGCCCAGGCTGTGCCCCACGAGCGCGAACCGGTCCGGATCGATTTGTTCGTGTGCGCCCGAACTCAGGAAGTCGAGCGCGGCGATGGCGTCCATCGGCAGCGTATCGAAGCGATAGTCGCCGCCGCTTCCCCAGCTCCCCCGGTAGTGAAAGACCAGCGAGTTCCACCCGGCCTCCCGGAGCGCGTGCGCGAGGTCATGGTTCTTCTCGATCCCGGGAAGACCGTGGAGCAGCACCGCGGTCGGCTTGGGCTCGTCGCCCCGCGCTAGGAACAGAGTGCCGAGAAGCCGGGCGCCCCCGCTCTCGAACACGACACCGGTCTGGCCCTCGTGCGGCATCGGGCCTACTTGACGAAGCGGATGCAGAGCGGATAGCGGTAGGCCTTGCCGCTGCTCGCCTGGATGGCGGCGATGACGACCATCACGACGTCGAACACCACCACGAAGGCGAGCACCAGGAATCCGATGAGCAAGATGAGGAGAACGAACCCGATGAGTCCGTAGAGCAGCAGGCTGAGTTGGAAGTTGAGCGCCTCCTTGCCCTGGTCGTCCACGAGCGGATACTCGTCCCGCTTTATCTGCCAGACGACGAAGGGGCCGATGACACTCCCTGCGATGGGAATGATGAATCCACCGAAGGCGGCCAGGTGACAGAGCATCGCCCACAGTCGTTCGTCCTGATTTCCGGCGGTCGTCCGCTCGGGCGGAGGCGGGGTCTGTCCCTGGGGCGGATACTCGGGCCCTCCCCGCGGCGGATGCTGAGGCAGTCCGCTCTCCTCGGGCTCGCGCGGTGGCTGCTGGCTCATCGCATACCTCCCAAGTTCAATAGCCGAGCTCCGGGTCGACGCGCCCCTCGAGCTCCTCCCCCGCCGTCCACGCCGCTACGTTGCGGCGTACGAGGTGAGGCAGTTCGGCGAGGCCCATCGCCCAGGTGTTTGCGACATGCGAAGTGATCAGGCAGTTCTCAAACTCCCACAGCGGATGCCTCTCTGGAAGGGGCTCCGGCTCGGTTACGTCCAGCGCCGCTCCCCCTATGGCTTCGCCTTCGAGCACCGCGACGAGCGCGTCGGTGTCGACGAGTCCACCCCGCGCCACGTTCACGATCCATGCATCGGGCTTCATCGCACCGAGCTTCTCCTTGTCAAAGAGATGATGCGTCGCACGGGTGTGGGCGGCGGCAACCACCACGAAGTCAGCTTCGGCAAGAACGCTTTCGAGCTCTTCGACCGCCACCGTGCGCTCGGCCCCCTCGAGCGGACGACCCGACCGATTCACTCCGATCACTCGCATGCCGAGGGGGGCGACCATCGGCACCAGTGCGGTGCCGATGCCTCCGGTCCCCACGACCACGACCGCCTTCTGGTCGAGCCGGTACTCGGGGCTGTCGAGCCCCAGCCGGCTCCAACTCTTTGCCCGCGCGTGCACGTGAATTCGCCGGGCGGCCGCGAGCATGAGGGCCAGCGCGTGCTCCGCACAGGCGGGTCCGTAGATCCCCTTGGCACAGGTCCAGGTCAGCCGCGGGTCGATCACGCCCGCGTCGAAGAAGGTCTCGATCCCGGCAAAGGGCAGCTGCACCCACTCGATGTCGTTCGACTCGAGGGCATCCTCTAGCTCACCGGGGTTCCGTGGGTCCGTCCAAACCAGTGCGTTGGCCTCGCCCACATTGACGACCCTTCCTCCACCTTGGGCGACCGCGCGCTCGAGCTC
>JBOGWW010000231.1:0-6672 GCA_050693655.1 Actinomycetota bacterium
GGCGTACTTCGAGCGCAACGTGAAGAAACTGACCGTCGCCCAGGGAGCACTGCTCGCGGGCATCATCCAGCAACCCGGCGCCTTCGATCCGTTCAAGCATCCCAAGGCGGCAAAGAAGCGGCGCAACACCGTGTTCAACCGCATGCTTGCGCTCGGCTTCATCACCGAGCGAAAGGCCGCCAGGCTCCGCAAGAAGCCGCTGGGCGTCAAGAAGATCGACGAGAAGACTAAGAACCGTTACGAGGCGGCCTACTTCGTCGACTACGTGCAGAAGCTGTTGACCTACCATCCGCGCTTCGACATGTTGGGCAGGAAACCGGGACAGCGAACGAAGGCCCTGTTCCAGGGTGGTCTTCGAATCAACACCACGGTGGATCTGGACATGCAGCGTGCGGCCGATAACGCCGTGAACTCGATTCTCTACGATGCCGCCGATCCCCATGCCTCGCTGGTCGCGGTCCAGCCCTCCAACGGTCACGTCAAGGCCATGGTCGGAGGTCGCGATTACTTCGCCAAGAAGAAGGAGGTCAACGGTCGCTTCGCGAAGCTGAACCTCGCCATCTTGGGAGAGCCCGGTCTGGGTCCCAAGAAGTCGGGCGGGACGAGCGCCGGAGAGGGGCGTCAGTCCGGGTCCGCGTTCAAGGCCTTCACTCTTGCCGCCGCGATCGAGAAGGGTGTACCTCTCACCAAGTCCTTCAAGGGCGGCTCCTGCAGGGTCTTCCCGGAAATCCGGGAATGGGCGACGTCGCCCGGGCTGTGCAACTACGAGGGCAGCGCCTACGGCCAGGTGTCCCTCCTCGAGGCCACGGTGCGGTCGATAAACATCGTCTTCGTCCAGCTCGGACTGGACATCGGAGTGAGCGCCTCCACCGACCTCGCTAAGAAGATGGGCCTCCACACCGAACTGATCGGAGTACCGTCGGCGCCGATCGGCGCCAACCCGGTCAATGCACTCGGGATGGCATCCGGCTATGGAACGCTCGCCTCGAACGGCGTTCACCATCCCCCGGTCGCGATCACCCGCATCTACGACACCCGCAAGGAGAAGGTCATCTACCAGGCCCCCCGAACCAAGGGTGAGGCCGTTATCAGCCCTTCGACGGCCTTCATCGTCACCAACGCCCTCCAGGGAGTCATCTCCGGCGGCACGGGCACTGCAGCCAACATCGGCCGTCCCGCAGCCGGCAAGACCGGTACGGGTCAGGAATACCGCGACGCCTGGTTCGGGGGCTACACGCCCGATCTCGCCGCGGCGGTCTGGATCGGTTTTCCCGAGGCTGAGATCCCCATGACCTCCACTCGCATCGGCTCGGTTACCGGAGGCTCCTGGCCGGCGCAGATCTGGCAGTCGTTCATGTCCGCGGCCCTCGCCGGCACCCCCGCGAAGGACTTCACCTCCCCGAGCGGGCTGACCTATGTGACGATCGACACGCGTTCCGGCTGCGTCGCGTCCAGCGGGACACCATCGGAGTACCAGGCCTCGACGCCGTTCACGCCCGGCACCGAGCCGACCAACGCCTGTGTGATCCCCGACCCCCCCGAGGAGAAGCGAAAGCGCGGCGACCGGGACGGCGATCGTGGCGACCGCGGGAACGGGAACCGCGGGAACGGTAACAATGGGAACGGCAACGGGAACGGCAACGGGAACGGCAACGGGAACGGCAACGGGAACAACGGTAACGACTAAGCCCGGCGCGACGCGTGGGGATGGCCCGGGATCACGAAGCGCCAGGGGATCTCCTCACCCTTGCCCGCGGCCAGCCCCACCCGCACCGTCTGGGCGATATCGCCCGCGCTATAGGCCTCGGTTCGCTCGTCCGCGGCGATGAAGAAATCGCCTCCTCTGAGGAGACTGGCTCCGTTGTGACGCCGGCCGATGCCCATGGCCTGAGCCAGCCGCGCGGGGCCCGATGCCAGGTCTCTGTCCCGCGCGACCGCGGGCCTTCGCGTGTGCATCAGTTTCAGGCCCTCCAGGGGTTCGCCGGCCCTCAGCAGCACCGCCTCGCACCGCCCCTTGCGGGCGCAAACGATGTTCGCGCACCAGTGCATGCCGTAGGTGAAGTAGACGTAGAGGCGGCCCGGCGAACCGTACATCACCGCGGTTCGCGGAGTCATTCCCCGGTACCCGTGCGAACCGGGATCGATCACGCCGCGGTAGGCCTCGTCCTCGACCAGACGCACCGCCGTGCGACCCTCGATGTCGTCATGAACGAAGATGCAGCCGATGAGATCGCGCGCCACGCTGAGCGCGTCGCGGCGGTAGAAGTCGAGAGTCAGTCGCTTCATTCCTGCGAGAGCAGCCAGATCAGCAGGGCCTTCTGCGTGTGCAGTCGATTCTCTGCCTGATCCCAGACGAGCGATCGGTTCGAATCCATCACCCCGGCCGAGATCTCTTCACCGCGGTGCGCCGGAAGGCAGTGCATGACCACCACGCCCGGTGAAGCCAGCGCGACGACCTCCTCGTTTAACTGGTACCGCTCGAAGACCTCCGCGCGGGCGTCGCTCTCGGCTTCTTGGCCCATCGACGCCCACACGTCGGTGTAGAGGACGTCCGCGCCACCGGCCGCCTCCGCAACGAGATCGGTCACCGTCACCCGGCCATCGGTATGAGCCGCTATCAGTTTCGCCCGCTCGACGATGTCCGGATCCGGTTGGTAGCCCACGGGGCTCGCAATGCGCACGTCCATCCCCGATTGCGCGCCCGCCAGGAGCAGCGAATGCGCGACGTTATTGCCATCTCCGATGTAGGCGACGGATATCTCCTTGGGATCCTCGTCGACGTGCTCACGAATGGTCAGGAGGTCCGCGAGCGCTTGACAGGGATGCGATTGATCGGTCAGGAGGTTGATGACCGGCACCGTTGCCCCCGAGGCCAATGCCTCCACTCGTTCCTGCCCGAAGGTGCGCACCGCTATGGCATCCACGTAGCGCGACAGCACGCGCCCCGTATCCTCGATCGTCTCGCCGCGACCGAGTTGGAGCTCGTCGCTTCGCAGCACGATCGCGGTGCCGCCCAGCCCCGTCACGGCCACTTCCATCGACACGCGCGTGCGCGTCGACGGCTTTTCGAAGATCAGCGCGACGTGTCTGCCGGCCAGGGCATCGGTGCGGGCCTGCGGTTTCTTCTTTACCGCGCCAGCATCGTCGAGAAGCGTCGTCAACTCCTCGGTCGAGAGATCGTCGACCGAGAGATAGTCACGCTTGGTCATGGCCAGCGTCTCTCTTTCGCCTAGGCCCGGATGCTTCCTCCGGTGCGCTCCTGCAATGCCGGCAGGATACGGTCGCGCACCTTCAGAGCTTCGTCGTCGGTCATCGTCCGGCCCTCGCTCCTCAGTTCGAGCGCGAAGGCGAGGGACTTCTTGCCCGCTTCGACCTGTTCTCCCCGGTAGACATCGAACAATCTAACCGAGACGACCTCGGGGGCTCCGGCACGAGCGATCACGTCCCGGACCTCGCTTGCCGCGACGGCCTCGTCCACGACCACCGCGAGGTCGAGATAGGTGCCCGGATAGCGCGACGGCTCTTGAAGCTGAACCCGCTCGGGGAGCGCCTCGAACACCGGCGCGAGCGAAAGCTCGAAGACCAGCGTGTGCTCCGCGACGTCGAAGCGCTCGCAAACGTCGGGGTGAAGCTCCCCGAGAGCACCGAGGGGCACCGTCCTGAGGCTCACCGTCGCAGCCCGGGTCGGGTGGAAGGGCATGCCCTTCGCCGGCACGAATCCCAACGCATCGAGCCCCAGCCCCTCGAAAGTCGCCTCGAGCACCCCCTTCACGCCGAAGAAGTCCCACCGCCGAGCCGGACCGCTCCACTCCTGCGCGCGCCTGAGACCGGAAAACGCCGCGGCCAGAACGAGACCTTCCTGGGGCAGCGGGTCGTCGGTGGGTTCGTATATGCGGGCCACTTCGAAGAGGGCTACGCCCTCGGCGCGCTGGGCCCGATTCAGCGCCACCGCCTTCAGGAGACTCGGCAGCAGGGTCGTCCGCATGGCGCGCTCGTCCTCGACCATGGGATTCGCGACCTCCACCATGCGCCGCGTGGGGTTTGACTCGTCGAGTCCCAACCTATCGACGTCCTCCGGAGAGATCAGCGAAGGGGTCACGGCCTCGTACACTCCGAGGTCGGCGAGCACTGCGCGCAGCTTCCGTTCGGCCCGCTGGTTGCGCTCGAGCCCTCCGGCCGCACCCTTCGGAAGCGTCGAGGGCAACTCTTGGAAGCCATGGAGCCGGGCCACCTCTTCGATGAGGTCGACCTCGCGCGTGATGTCGGGACGGAAGGTGGGCACCAGCACGTCGAACGTCCCCGCGGCGTCACTCACCTCCATCTCGATAGACCGCAGCCGCTCGGCCTGCTCCGAGGGAGAGATCGTGATGCCGAGAAGCTTGTCCGTCCGAGGCGGTCGCAACCGCACCCTTGCCCGCTCGATGCGCTTCGGGTATTCGTCCGTTACGGTGGCCGACACGCGACCCCCGGCGAGCTCGCCCAACAGTTGGGCCGCGCGTTCGGCCGCGAACGGCACCATCTCGACGTCCATGCCGCGTTCGAAGCGCGCCGAGGCCTCCGTCCGGAGGTTCTGGCGGCGGGCGGTGAAGGCGATCGTGGCAGGGTCGAAGTAGGCCGACTCGAGAATGACGCGGGTTGTGGACTCCGACACCTCGGACTCCTCGCCGCCCATGACTCCCGCGAGCGCGATCGGCCCCGCCCCGTGGGCGATCAGCAAGTCGTCGGGATGCAGCTCTCGCTCGATTCCGTCGAGGGTGGTGAAGCGCTCGCCGGCCTTGGCGCGGCGCACTGCGATGGAGCTCTCGGCGACCCTGTCCCCAGCGAACGCGTGCAGGGGGTGCCCCAACTCCAGGAGCACGTAGTTCGTGACGTCCACGACGTTCGAGATCGGCCGAACGCCGCAGGCGAGGAGCCGGGTTGCCAGCCAGTGAGGACTCGGACCGATCTCGAGTCCCTCGATGTAGCGGGCGAGGTAGCGCGGGCAGGCCTCGGGATCTTCGATCCGGACGCTCACCGGTGAGCTCAAATCGCTGGCGACATCGAGCCCGACCTCGGGGCGCCGTAGCTTCTGACCCGTGAGCGCGGCGATCTCCCGGGCCACGCCCACCACGCTCATGCAGTCGGGACGGTTCAGCGTGATCTCCAGCTCGAACAACGTGTCGTCCAAACCCAGGGCGGGAACGACGTCGGCGCCCAGCTCGGTGTCGGGCGGCAGGACGAGGATCCCCGAATGATCGCGCGACACGCCCAGCTCGGCGCCCGAGCACAGCATTCCGCGCGACACCTCGCCGCGGATCCTCCGTTCGGTGATCTCCATCCCTTCAAGCCGCGCCCCGACCTGGGCCAGGGGCACCCGGTCGCCGACAGAGAAGTTTTGTGCGCCGCAGACGACGCGCTGCTCGCCCCCATCGCTTCTTACATCGACGAGCACCAGCGCATCCGCGTTGGGATGCTTCTCGATGTTGAGTACCTCGGCGACGACTATCCCGCTCAGGTGCTTCCCCGGCGTGTTCACGGACTCGACCTTGGTTCCGGAGAAGTCGAGCAGCTCGACCAGCTCCTTCGTGTCGAGGTCGATGTCGACGAACTCCTTGAGCCAGTTCAGGGTGAGCTTCATGCACCACCCCTGAACTGGTCGAGAACCCGCACGTCGTTATCCCACAGCATGCGGATGTCCGACACGCCGTGTGCAAGCGCACAGATCCGCTCGACGCCCATGCCGAAGGCGAACCCGCTGTAGCGGCTCGGGTCGTAGCCCACCCACTCGAGCAGGTAAGGGTCGACCATCCCGCAGCCCAGCACCTCTATCCACCCCTCTTGCTTGCATATGCGACAACCCGCGCCCCTGCAGTTGAAGCACAGCACGTCGAGCTCGGCGGAGGGTTCGGTGAAGGGGAAGAACCAGGGTCTCAGGCGGACCTCGAGGCTCCGTCCGAAGACCTCGCGCGCGAAGTGCTCGAGGCTTCCCTTGAGATCGCTCATGGTGACGCCCTCGTCCACGGCGAGGCCCTCGATCTGGGTGAAGCCGCTCAGGTGTGTCGCGTCCTGCGTGTCGCGCCTGTACACGCGTCCGGGACAGACGACGTAGACGGGCGGTGCCTGGTTCTCCATGGTCCTGATCTGTACCGGCGAGGTCTCGCTGCGCAGGAGGACCTCCTCCCCTCGGCCCCTGATGAAGAAGGTGTCTCGCGGGCTGCGAGTGGGATGCGCCGGGGACATGTTGAGCGCCTCGAAGATGTAGGTCGAGAGCTCGACCTCGGGCCCTTCCGCCACCCGGTAACCGAGCCCCACGAAGATGTCGACGATCTCCGCGATGGTCTTGGTCAGGGGATGCACGGTCGCGACCGGAGGCGCGTCGCCCTGGAGGGTGACGTCGACCGCCTCCCGTTCCCAGCGCTGACCCGTCTCGGCTTCCTTGAAAATCGCTTCTTTCGCGGCGAGGGCGCGTTCGATCTCCGCAGTGACCTCGTTGGCGAGACGTCCCAGCTCCTTGCGCTGTTCGCCGGGCACATCCCGTAGTCCGGAGCGGGCGCGGCTGAGTGGGGCCTTACGTCCCATGACCTTGATGCGCGCCTGCTCGAGTGTCGCCAGATCCGTTGTCGCCGCTATGGCCTCGAGTCCGGTCCGGCGCGCGACTTCGAGGGCCCGCCTTACATCCGAATCGCTCATGCC
>JBOGWW010000232.1:0-4041 GCA_050693655.1 Actinomycetota bacterium
GTTCTAAGCTGGCGGGATCCCCCCTCGCCAGGATAGAGGCGCCCGCACGGATCGCGGGCGCCTCTTCTCCGCGTCATCCAAGACAAGACTCTCTCTCGCAACGAACACCAGGTATGGGACTAAAGACGATGACGGCGCTATTGCTCACCTTGTTGCTCTCAGGCGCGTGCGGCGACGCCGCCGGTGAGGCCCCTGTCGCGGTGGGCAGCTTGACCCAGGAGCAGGAAGAGGTCAGCCGTGAGGTCCTCACGCAGGCAGACGAGCTTGCCCGCTCCTACGGCCGCGAGCACCTCGGCCATTATCTCAAGCTCGACCGTCGAGAGTTGATCCGAGGCGGCCTCGACATCCCCGAAGTCATTACGGTGAGGGTGTGGGCCGGCCACACGTCATATTGCATCTCGGCTACCAACCGGGCGTTGCCCTCGATCCATCCCTGGCGCCTCGGCACCATCGGAGGAGCGAGTGGATTGAGTAGCACGGACCGGTGCCGTCGCTAGAGCAATACAGGCGGGCGGGTGGATACGAACCTGACGTGTGTGACGATCGGAGTGAAGGGCTTGGGTGACATCGACCAACAACTCGCGGAGCGTCTCATGGCACGCGACGAGGAGGCGCTCCTCGAGGTCATCAGGCTCTATGGAGGAGTCGTGAACGGCATGGCTCGAAGGGTGGTGAAAGAGCCGGTGCTGTCCGAGGAGGTCTCACAGGACGTGTTCCTCGCGCTGTGGCGCCGCCCCGGCGCCTTCGACCCCGCCCGCGGGAGCCTCAAGACCTTCCTCGTCTCGATCGCCCGCAACAAGGCCGTCGACCTCGTCCGCAAGGAGCAGTCCGTGAGACGGACCAAGGACGCGCTGCTGGGCGAATTCACCGCGGAGCCGGTGACGCGCGGGTTCGAGTCAGATGTCGAGACTCGCTCGGAGGTCATGGACGCGTTGGTCCAGCTGTCCGAGCCGCAGCGCCACGCCATCGTGCTGGCGTATTTTGGAGGGAGGACCTACAGGGAGGTCGCGACCGAGCTCAGCGCCCCGGAGGGGACCGTGAAGACGCGATTGCGCGACGGGCTCCTCAAGCTCCGCAGGATCCTCACGGACGAGACCCAGGACGCCGGCGATGAATGAGATCCACGACCAGGTCTCGTCATTGATCGCGGCCTACGTCATCGGCGCGGTCCCCGAGGAAGAGATCCCCGCGATCAGAGCCCACGTCCTTGGCTGCGAGCAGTGCTACTCCGAGGCTGAGACCTACGCCCAAGTGGCACTGGCGCTAACCGAGACCGTCGAGCCGGTTGCACTGCCGCCGGGATTCGACCAGCGAGTGCTCGCCCACATAAGGGGGGCTCAGATCGAGAGCCGGCCCGTCCGTTCGGCGTGGCTGAGGCGTGCGACCAGACCGTTGGCCGTCGGTGCAGCCGCGGTACTCGTGGGGCTCCTTGTGTTGGTCTCGACCTCTTATCTCGGTTCGGTGGCACGCCAGCGTCAGTACCAGGAAGCGGTGGCGGCCTTGGTGCACGATCCCGACGCCCTGACTCTTACCGGGCCGGGGGGCGCCGAAGCTATCCTTGCATCGACCGCGACTGGCAGCGTCCTCGTCGCCCTCGACCTCGGTGAGACGCCCAGCGGACGGGACTACCAGCTGTGGCTGATGCGCGACGGCGAACCGACGCCGGCAGCTACCTTCGACATGTCCGAGTCCGTCGTGATCGTCGAGTCCGACCGCGACGTCGCCGATTACGACGGCGCCGCGATCACGGTCGAGCCGGACGGCGGGTCCCGGCAACCCACCACCGAGCCCGTGCTTAGCAGCGGATGAGCATGACCGAGAACGGATTCGATCTCGATCGTTACCTGCGTGCCTCAAAGAAGGTCGACCTGGGCGATCTTGCCTGGGGTGAGATCTCGACTCATCGCGTCACGGTCCACGAGGCTCGCTGCCTCGCCTACATGATGGACATCGAGTCCCACACCGTGATCTTCCTGCGCGACCTGCTCGCGACCAGAGCCGCCTTCGAGCCGGACATCACCGCGTTCCTGTCGTGCTGGGTCTACGAAGAGCTCTGGCACGGCGAAGCCTTCAGCCGTTTCTTAGGCGAAGCAGGCTTCGCAAACGGACCGGACTCCGAGCGCATCAAGTGGGACGACCCCTATCCGAGCAAGGTTGCGCGCAACACCTGGATCAGAAGACGTCTAGGCGCAAAGGGTTATGCGGCTCATCTCGCGACCCTTGTGGGCTCCGCAGCGGTCAAGGAGTTCCCGGCGCTGCATATGACGTGGGGCGCGGTCAACGAGTTCTCGACCCTGGCCGGCTACCACCGTTTGATCGCCAAAACCGAGCACCCCGTGATGATCGACCTACTCGAACGGGTCATTAGGGACGAGAGGCGTCACTACGCGTTCTATCGCAACCAGGCGAGTTTGCGTCTCAGCAGGAGCCGGCGGGCGCGGCGTGTGGTCCGGTGGGCCATGGAGCACCTGTGGGCACCTGTTGGCACCGGCGTGCGCCCGCAAGCCGAGACCGACTTCGTCGTCGCCTTCCTCATGGGAGACGAGGAGGGACTCGAGGTCGCGCGCTCGATGGACCAAACCATCTCAGAGCTGCCCGGGCTCGAGGGCACGACGCTCCTAGAGGACGCGGTGAGAGAAGCAACCGCCCGGTATGGGCCGATGGAGGTCGCGGTCGCATCGTGACACCGTCACTGCGGCACCACCCCGACCTCGTTCTCGTTCAGGAGAAAGACGAAGAACTGATCTCACGGGCGCGGGCAGGCGACGACGCAGCCCTCGTCGGACTGTTGCGGCGCTACAGAGACTTTGCCAGGTGGCTGAGCCGCTCGTACTTCCTTCCCGGTAGCGACGAAGAGGACGTGGCCCAAGAAGCGATGGTCGGTCTATTCAAGGCGTTCAGAGACTTCGATCCGGCTGTGGGCACACCCTTCAGGGCCTTCGTGAATCTCTGCGTCGAGCGCCAGATCGCGACCGCCATCAAGAGTGCGAATCGCATCAAACACAGCTCCTTAAACCACGCCATCTCTCTCGACGCCCAGGACGAATCCCTAGAGAAGGACCGGGGTTACCCGCCGCTTAGGCTGGTGGCGGACCCGTCGGTCGACATTGGCGAGCTCGTCGCGTCAGCCGACGCGGTCGACAGGCTGCGGGCGGACCTCCTGGATCTGCTCACGAACCTCGAGCGCGAGGTTCTGCGGCTCTATATGGCGGGCCGTTCCTACGAGGAGATGGCAAAGGTGTTCGGAAGTAGCCTGAAGTCGATCGACAACGCGTTGCAGCGCGTCAAGTTCAAGATGCGTCGCCACCTTGGCCAGGGGAGCTAGTCCGAAGCACGCCATCGAAGCGCGGGCGACGACCCCTCGTTCGACAACTTCGAGCCCGATTCAGTCGAGATGGCCGAGGCACGCCAGCACATCGCTCAAAGCGGTAGCGGAGGTGCTTGCCGACACGGTGGCCGCGGGGACCGATCCCCTTGTAGCGCCAGTTGTAGAGCGTCTTCTTGGGGACCTCCAGCCTCCGTGCAACTTTCGCATGACAGGCTCGGTTGCCCGAGTGGGACGTCGGGATTTCCTTCGCCGCGCGGGTGAACTTGGGCTTGTGGTCGGCTTGAGCGCCAGCGGCGTGCTTTGGGGTAAGAGGGCGGACGCACATGGACAGACTTGCGATGGATGCAACCATGCGCTTGCGGCCCGTCGCCGCTCTGTCCAGGGTCGAAGTGCAAGGCAAATGGGCGAGGGTCTGCCCCAGATTTGGTTGACTCCTTATCTGTGAGGATTGGCCTCACGGGAAGGAGCGGTCGATGCCCAAAGCGTTCCCCGAGGAGTTCCGTCGACGTCGTCGCGGTCGCGCGCCGGAGACAAGCTCCGATCAGCCAGATCGCCAAGGACTTCGGTATCTCCGAGGCGTGTGTGCATCGGTGGCTGAAGCGAGCCGAGATCGAAGAAGGGGTGCGGGATGGCCTCACCCTCGCTGAAGAGAAAGAGATCAGACAGCTCAAGAAAAGGAATCGTCTCCTCGAGATGGAGAACGAGGTCTTGCG
>JBOGWW010000233.1:0-4521 GCA_050693655.1 Actinomycetota bacterium
GGTAAGGACCGCGGCCAAGGAGCTCTCGACCTACAGGGCAACCTTCTCGATAGTCGAACACGGCCTCCCCGCGGGCGTCGAAAAACGCCGCTTCAGCGCCGAGGTCTTCTTCGAAGCGCCCGAGCGCTTCCGTCTGAAGGTGCGCGACCTAACCATCTATCCCGACCCCCGGTGGCCCGCGAACGACGTCGACCTCATCGCCCGGCCGAGCCGCTGGTGGATCGAGCAGCCGCGCACCTGCCCGGTCGAAGTCCTGCTCGAGTGTTCCGTGCCTCAGGGCACTTCGGAGCGCACGGTCGTGGAGCGTCAGCCCTTCGACGGAACTTCCACGCTCCCAACCGACATCATCGTGCCGCTCGAGACCCTTGCGAGTTCGGGGAACTTCGACGTGCTCGATCAGAGAGAAGTGAGCGGAAGGCAGGCGATCGAAGTCCGCATGCCTTTCAACGAGGCCCTTCCACTCGTCACCGCTCTGCAGCCGGCGGGATTGTGGCGATCGTTTCATCCGCTGGATCCAGTCGATATCTGGCTCGACGAAGAGACCTGGTTTCCCCTCCGCTTCGAGGTGAGGGCCGGCGAGTCGCAAGGACGTTCTTTTTGGGCGCGCTCGCTGGGTTACGAGGACGACCCGGGGGCAACCCTGCTGCAGGTGAGAGCGCGCCGCTTCGCGCAAGAGCCGATCAAGCGCCGGATCTTTGCTGTTCCTCAGGACGGAACCATACGGACGGGCGATTTCGATCCGGGTGAACCTCAGGGAGAGGACTGGATGCGACCCGCGTACACGGCGGGGCTCAAGCCGTATCGTTCCGGACGGACGGCCGACGAACGGTGGGTAATGAGCTGGTCGCGCGGCATGACGTGGCTCAAGATCACCGGCGACAGTACGCCCGGCAACTCGGTGCTCCCCGCGAGCGCCGAAGAGGTTCGACTCGGCGGTGGGGGTTGGGCTTACTACCAGCCTGCGACCGAAACACTCAAACGCCGAGTCGAGATCTACGCCGGAGACCGCCACCTATACCTCGAGTCGAACCTGGCGCGCGACGAACTGATCGCGGTCGCGTCCTCACTCACGGTGAAGGGCGAGCAGCTGCCCCGCGATGTCGGCCGCACGAAGGGCTCGACGGTGCTGCGACTCGACGTCGAGGAAGCTCTGGATATCTCCTACGTCAAGCAGCCTGCGGAGCTGCCGGAAGGCTATCGGCCGAGCGCCGCGGTGCTCAGCAGGTCACCATCGAGCGGCCGAAGCATCACCGTGTACTACCGAGGTCTCGAAGCCGAGTACGGAGGAGACGGTATCCGGGTGACCCAATCGCCGAGCATCCACTCGCTCGTACCGACGAGTGAGACGTCGGCGCTCTACGACCTCGATGGCGTCGAAGCGCGCTGGTTCTCGGAGCGGGGGCAGCTCGAGTGGATCGACGAGGGTGTCTACCGGTCGGTCACGATTCCGTCGCGCGACCTGGCGACTGCCTACTCCGTTGCCAGGAGCCTGCGGTGAAGCGCGTTCGTCGCAACCTATTTCGTGTCGTCTGCGCCCTGGTGGGCGCGTTGGCGGGTGGTCTGCTGACGATGGGAGCGGCCGCCCTGACGGACGCCGAACCAAGACCCGACCCACCGGCGCGGTTCGAGGTAACTCCGAGCGCGGAGAGACCCGCAAAGTTCGAATCGGACGCCATCCCCAAGGAACCCTCGACCGTCGCCCCGAAACGAACCGTCTTGCTGGCCTGGGCTCCCGGCGGGCTGCCCGCGAACACACAAATAGAGCTCGAGCGAACGCGGGGGGTTCGAGCCGTTGCAACCATCGAAGCGGGCCTGGATTGGATCGAGTCATCCCGCAGTCCCGACGGAACCGTCCTCGATCACACTCCTGGAGGGATGGCCATCCCGTTCGAGAACGCGTACGTCAACCCCGCCGACTATGCCGAGTTCGTCTCGCCGGCCGACAGAGACAAGGTGCGGTCGCTCGACGAGGGCGAGACCCTGATTCCGCGCACCTCGGAAGACCTCAGAGGTGGTGGTACCGGGGTGGTGCTGCGCCTGCAGAGTGGCAGCCTCACCGTGACCGGGGTGGTCGACGACGTGACGACGGGTGGCTACGAAGCTCTTTCCGCGGGTCGCGCTCCGCGACGGTGGGGTGTCATCGACAGGTTCGTGCTCATCGGGCTCGACGGCCGAGCCAAGACCAGCCTGGTCGAGAAGAGACTCCGAAGCCTGCTCGAACCCGGTCAGCGGCTACGCCTTCGACCGAGCGGGGTGAATCCGTTCCTTCGCTACGGCGACGCCGTCCTGCCGCAACTGATCATCAAGGCCAGCTTTGGAGAGTTCGCGGCTCGACCGATCCCCGGGGACCGCTTCTTCGAGATAGAGGAGTCGTGGCGCCGGCTCAACATCCGCGTCGCGACCCTGCCCGTCGTGGGTGAGGTCACGTGCCACAGGTCCCTGATCCCGCAGTTGCGCGCCGCTCTGAAAGAAGTTGTGGCGCGCGATCTCGGCTACACGATTCAGCCGGGCCAGTACGGCGGATGCTTCGCGCCTCGCTTCGTCAGTCCCGGTCCTCGCCATCGCCTGAGCCATCACGCATGGGGCATCGCGGTCGACTTCAACGTCTCCGAGAACCCCACGGGGATCAGGCCGAACCTCGACCGCCGGCTCGTCGCCGTGATGCGAGAGCACGGCTTCACCTGGGGCGGGGACTGGTTGGTGCCCGACGGGATGCACTTCGAGTGGGTCGAGTTCTGATGCTGCCGCCGCCTCCGCGTGCGAGTACGACGACCCCCTCTGCTATCGACCCGGGGTCGTGCTCACGGAGAACACGGCGCCCTGGGGATCGGCTATGACGGCGTCCCTCGAGACCGAGGTGTCGAAGGGCGGTACGACGATCGTGCCGCCGAGGTCCGCCGCCTTGCCGGCAGTGGCGTCGGCGTCGTCGACCCAGAAGTTGACGCTCCAGTGCGACGGCGCATCGTCGGGGAACCGATCGCCGCTCATCGGCACCATCACACCGACCACGTCGCGAGAAACCGGCTGTTGTGGCTCTCCGCCGACGTAGCCGGGTAGTCGCCAGAGAGTGACCTCGCCAATGTCGGACTCAAACGTATCGTTGGCCCAGCCGAACACCGCACCGTAGAACTTCTTCGCACCCTCGGGATCGCGGGCGTTGAGAATGCTCATGGACCATGCTCCGGGCTCGTTGACGCGCTGGGCGCCCTGGCGATCCTTCGCCTCCCAAGCACAGAAGATGCCACCCTCCGGGTCTGCGAGCACCGCCATGCGACCCGCGGGGGCGACGTCGAACGGCTCCAAGATCACGGTGCCGCCCGCGCTCCTGACGTTCTGCGTCGACTCGTCGACGCTCTCGACCCAGATGTAGGTGTTCCACGCGGGTATCGGCGGAGCGCCCTCAGAGGGTTGTGAGCCGACCGCGGCCACATCGCGGCCCCCGAGGCGGGCCACGAAGTACCGGCCGGGTGGGTCGCCCGGCATGGGGCCCGGTCCCTCGAACTCCCAGCCGAAGAGGCCCCGGTAGAACTCGACCGCGGCCTCCGGGTCGGGTTGTCCTGTATCGACCCAGCACGGGACGCCGGGCTGGTATTCGTCGCGCTCAGACACGGTCGCTCCTCCATGTCTCGCTCGTCGAGATCCCTCCGAGCCGGTTCTCGACGTCGTGGTCTTCGTGGCTCTCTGGTCCTTGGACCGCGCGGCGACACAAAACTCATCGGTCGCGAGGTTGAGTGTCGCGACGAGGATCGGAGGGATATCGCAGCCAATGGCGCCGCGAGGGCCGGCCTGCTACTCGAGGTCCTCATCATCTGCATTAGGCACGATGGGCATCGCCCAGGCTCACGGCAATAGCCACCGCTTCCGCCGGAGAGGTTGCAGTTTGGATCGCCTCGCCAGCCTCCCCTCGTCGCCGCAGATCCCAGGTGGCGAGACCGACGACGGGGGTGCCGATCTTGAGCGCCAAGCCGATCTCGGACAGAGTGCCGAACTCTCCGGCTATCGCAATGAGCACGTCCGCCGCACGGGCGATCAGGGCGTTGCGCGACTCGCCCAGCCCGGTGGGGAGCGCGACGTCCACGTACGGGTTGGCGTCGGTGCGGTCGGTGCCGGGGAGGATCCCCACCGTCCTGCCTCCCGCCGACTTGGCTCCCCTGCAGACCGCCTCCATCACGCCGCCGAGCCCCCCGCAGACGACGACTGCCTCCGCCCGCGCGAGGAGAGCACCGACCTCTTCGGCGAGTGCGTTCACCTCCGGCGCCGCGTCGCCGGATCCGGACACCGAGACGTAAAGGGGATGACTCACAGCAGGCGACAGATGATGTCGTCGGCCAGCATGGTGGACCGCTCGGACAGGCGAAGTCGAGAACCGGTTCGCTCCAGCAGGCCGCCGGCGACGAGCTGCTCGATTAGCGCGGCGCGATCGGCCAGGAAGGCTTCGCCGTGGATACGGGCCAGCGCCTCCAGATCGACGCCCGAGGTGAGGCGGAGGCCGAGCATGAGCGCCTCGGGACCGCGCTGGGA
>JBOGWW010000234.1:0-6570 GCA_050693655.1 Actinomycetota bacterium
CATCGACCAGGTGGGATGTGCGAGCGCCTCCTCGGGCGTCACTGTCGAGAGGTCCGCACGGCTCCTAAAGGGGCCGCCCGAGGCGGTCAGCACGACCCGGGCGACGGTGCTCAAGTCCACGCCCGAGAGGCACTGAGCCAGGGCCGCGTGCTCCGAATCGACCGGGACGATGGTGCCCCCTCCGTCGGTGGCGGCCCGCAGGCAGACCTCTCCCCCGGCCACCAGGCTCTCCTTGTTGGCCAGCGCCAGAGTCTTCCCGGAGGCCAGGGCGGCAACCGAGGCGCGCAGCCCGGCCGCTCCGACCACGGCGTTGAGGACGATGTCGGCCTCCTCGAGGGACGCCAGTTCGACGGCCGCCTCGGCCCCCAGCCCGCGCCGCGGAACGCCGAATTCCTCGGCCTGGAGCTCGAGTTGCCGGGCGTTGCGCCCCGCCACCAGACCGACGAGTTCGAAGTCGTCGGGATGCCTGCCGATCACGTCGAGGGCCTGACGGCCGATCGACCCCGTGGATCCCAGGATCACGACCCGCCGTCGGTTGGGTTGACTCACATAGAGATTGTCACACGCCCCCCGGCCAACCCGACGAGTGCGGGGGCTAGAGGCCGATCGCCCGCAGGTACAGGAAGACGAAGGGGGCGCAGAATACGATCGCGTCCAGGCGGTCGAGCACGCCCCCGTGACCCGGCAACAGGGTGCCCGAGTCCTTGAGCCCGACCTCTCGCTTGGCCATGGACTCGATGAGGTCTCCCACCGGAGCGAGCAGGCCTATCAGCAACCCCAGGCCGAGCCCGTGAATCAAGTCGATTCCGTGTCCCAGCACGAAGAACCCGAGGGCGCCGAGGAGAGCCCCCGCGAGACCTGCCGCGAAGCCCTCCCACGACTTCGCCGGCGAGATCGAGGGGGCCATCTTGTGGCGCCCCAACCGGGTCCCGACGAAGTAGGCCGCGATGTCGTCGGCCGCTACCGACAGGGCGAAGCCGATCAGCAGGAAGATTCCATCCTCGAGCACCATGATGGCAATGGCCCCGGCGGCACCCCCACCGATCCACAACACCCCGAGGACGGTCCACGCCGTGTCGGTCATGGGGGTGGCCCCCCGCTTCGGCCTCAGCGCGGCAAGAAAGCCACCGAACACGGTCACCGCCACCACCACTCCGAGCAGCCGGAAGCTCTCGAAGAAGGCGACCGTCATCATGGCGATCGCCGCCAGCAGGGCGAAGGGGACGAGCGGCCGGCGCCCGGCCTGCGTCAGCCCTGTGAACAACTCGTACAGGGCCGCGCTGCAGAGCGCAACGATGAGCACGAAGAACGCGACCTCTCCGACCAGCGCACAGATGATGACGATGACGAGCAACGCCACCGAGGTGCCGACGGCCGCTCTGAGCGACCGACCCCTGGGTTCGTCCGTGGATTGCTCCAAGACCAGACCTAGATCTCGGAGAGCTCGGCCTCTTTGCGCTTCAGATTCTCGTCGACTTGAGAGGTGTACTTGTCGGTGAGCTTCTGGAGCTGGTTCTCCGCCCCGCGTTCTTCGTCCTCGGACAACTTGCCGTCTTTCTTCATGCGCTCGAGGTCCTGTTTCGAGTGTCGCCTGATTGAGCGCACCGCAACGCGCCCCTCCTCGGCGCGGCCGTGGGCGAGTTTGACCAACTCCTTGCGTCGCTCCTCGGTGAGTTGGGGGAAGACGAGGCGGATGACCTTGCCGTCGTTGTTGGGATTGATGCCGATGTCCGAGGTCTGTATCGCCTTTTCGATCGCAGTCAGCGAGTTCGGATCGTAGGGCGTGATCATGAGCACGCGCGGCTCGGGAACCGCGAGGTTCGCCACTTGATTGAGAGGAGTCATGGTGCCGTAGTAGTCGACCATCACCTTGTTGAGTATCTGTGGCGTCGCCCGACCCGAGCGAATGCTGGACAGCTCCTCGAGGTTGACCGAAACGGCCTTGCGCATCTTTTCCTCGGCTTGGCTGAAGACCTCACCCTTGGTTTCGGCCATCGCTCCTCTCCTAGGCGTTGGATTCCGCGTGAACGAGCGTACCGACATCCTCGCCGGCGAGCACCCGGACGATGTTCGGGGCTTTCAGGTTGAAGACCACGATCGGCAGCCGATTGTCCATGCACAGCGAGATCGCGGTTGAGTCCATCACCTTGAGTCCGAGGTTGAGGACCTCGATGTAGCTGAGGGAATGAAACAGCTTTGCGTCGGAATTCACCAGCGGGTCCGAGTCGTACACGCCGTCCACCTTGGTTCCCTTGAGAATGCACTCGGCACCTATCTCGAGCGCGCGCAGGGCGGCTGAGGTGTCGGTAGAGAAATAGGGGTTGCCCGTACCTCCGGCGAAGATCACGACGCGGTCCTTCTCCAGGTGCCTGATCGCACGCCTGCGGATGTAGGGCTCGGCGAGTTCCTGCATCCAGATGGCCGTCTGCACGCGCGTCTGGACACCCTCTTTCTCGAGCGCGTCCTGCAGCGCGAGCGCGTTGATGACCGTCGCGAGCATGCCCATGTAGTCTGCCGTCGTGCGGTCGGTTCCCTGAGCGGAGGCCGACAACCCTCGAATGATGTTTCCGCCACCGACGACGATGCCCAGAGCCGTTCCCAGTTCCTTGACGTCGGCGACCTGCCGCGCGATCGACGCCACGGTTCGGGGATCGATGCCGAAGTCCTCCTGTCCGGCGAAGGCCTCACCGGACAGCTTGAGAAGCGCTCGCTTGAACTTCGGAGGGCCTTGGACTTCGTCGGCCATCGCGGCAGGCCTCAGCCCGAGGCGTCCTCGCCCACACGGATGCGGGCGAAGCGACCGACGGTGACGTTTTCGCCCATCGAGGCCTTGGCCTCGTCCAGCAATTGGGCGATGGACTTGCTCTTGTCCTGGATCCATTCCTGATCGAGCAGCACGCGCTCCTTGTAGAAGGACTCGAGCTTGCCGGCCACGATCTTGGTGATTACCTGCTCGGGCTTGCCGGAGTCCTTAGCTTGCTTGGCGTAGATGGCCGACTCCTCGTCGATGACCGACTGCGGCACCTCGTCGCGCGTCTTGAACGCCGGGTCGGCGAACGAGATGTGCATGGCGATGTCCTTCGCGAGGCGCTCGAAGGCCTCGGTCTTGCCGACGAAGTCGGTCTCGCAGTTGAGCTCGAGCAACACGCCGAGCTTCGGCGGGTAGTTCGGGTCGGGCTTGTGCATGTAGGCGTAGACGATGCCCTCACTGGCGGCGCGTCCGCTGCGCTTGGCCGCATCGGCCAGCCCTCTCTCGCGCAGAAGACGTTTGGCCGCGTCGACGTTGCCGTCGGTCTCCTGGAGGGCCTTCTTTGCGTCCATCATCCCCGCGCCGGTTGCGTCGCGCAGGGCCTTGACGTCCTTTGCCGTGATGTCAGCCACTCGATGTTTCCTCCTTGCTTGGTTCCGCGGCCGGCTCCTCGGCCGGTGATTCGGGGGACGATGGTTCGCCGGACGGCCGTGCCGCGGCGGGCTGCTCCTCACCCGTCTCCTTCGCGGCCGGCTCTTCCTCGGCGGCCTCGGCCTTCTCCAGCTCGATCTCCCATTCCGCCTTGGGCTGCGCCTCGGCCGTGGGCAGCGTGTCCACCGCGGGCTCGGCCGCCGGGGCCGGCTCCTGCGGCTTCTCCCCGTTGCCCGGGCGCATGGACTTGCCCTCGATGACGGCGTCGGCGACGATCCGCGTCAGCAGCGAACCGGATCGAATCGCGTCGTCGTTGCCCGGGATCCCGAAGTCCACGTCGTCCGGGTCGCAGTTCGTGTCGAGAACGGCCACGATGGGGATGCCGAGTTTACGGGCCTCGCGCACGGCGATCTCTTCCTTCTTCGTGTCCAGGATGTAGATCGCGTCGGGGAGCTTCTTGAGGTCCTTCAGGCCACCGAGGTTCCGCTCGAGCTTGTCGTACTCACGTCGCAGACCCAGGGCTTCCTTCTTGGTCATTCCCTCGAGCGAGCCGGTGTCGATCATCTCGCCCAGTTCGTTCATGCGTTGAATGCGCTTGGCGATCGTCTGGAAGTTCGTCAGCATTCCGCCGAGCCAGCGGAAGTTCACGAAGGGCATTCCGGCTCGAATGGCCTGTTCCTGCACGATGTCCTGAACCTGGCGCTTGGTGGCGACGAAGAGGACCGATCCGCCTCTGGCCACGGTGTCGCGCGTGAAAGTGTAGGCCTTCTCGATTCCGGACATCGTCTGATGAAGATCGAGAATGTAGATGCCGTTTCGCTCCGTGAAGATGAAACGCTTCATCTTCGGGTTCCAACGGCGGGTCTGGTGGCCGAAATGGACACCGGCCTCGAGCAGCTGCCTCATCGTGACGACGGGCATGGTTACTTCCTCCTTCTTCGGTTACGCCGGTCCGCCTCGCTGAGAGACCGGACTCCTCCGCTCGCAGAACCCCGTCGGGGAGACCTTGCCACCGGGGACCGAAGTCCGCACCCTGATGCAGAATCTGGCGCGGCAAGCGAACGTGTGAATTTTGGGTCGCGGGAAGGCTACCACGACCCGCTCAACGAGCGGCTTTTCAGTCGCCGCTCGTGGCCTCGTTGATCTTGCCTCGCATCGCCAGCACGGCCTTGGTGTGCATCTGGCAGATGCGGGACTCCGTCACCCCCAGCACCTGACCGATCTGAGCGAGCGTGAGGCCCTCGTAGTAGTAGAGCGTGATGACGACCTTCTCCCGCTCGGGCAGCTTGTTGATCGACTGGGCGAGGATCTGCTTCATCTCCTCGGACTCGACGCTTTCGAGCGGCGACGCCGCCCGGGTGTCCTCGAGTGTCTCGACCAGCGAAACCTTGTCCCCGCGCTCGCTGTCGACCGACATCATCTCGTCGAGCGCGACCAGCGAGACCGTCGAGAGTTGGGTGTAGATGGCGCTCAGGTCGTCCAGCGAGATGCCCATCTCGTTTGCGATCTCGGCGTCGGAGGGGGGCCGCTTCAGGGAGTTCTCGAGAGCGACGTAGGCCTTCTCGACTTCACGCGCCTTGAATCGCACCGAGCGGGGGACCCAGTCGATCGCCCTGAGCTCGTCGATGATCGCTCCTCGGATCCGGCTGATGGCATAGGTCTCGAACTTGATGCCGCGTGCGGGTTCATACTTCTCGATCGCATCGATCAGGCCGAAAATGCCGTACGAGATGAGATCGGCCTGCTCGACGTTCGCCGGGAGCCCGACCGCCACACGCCCCGCGACGTACTTGACGAGCGGCGAATAGTTCAGGATCAGAGCATCTCGGGCGGTGGTCGATCCGCTGTCCTTGTATTCGTCCCAGGCCAGAAGGACCGGGTCTTCCCCGGACTCCGCCTCATGAGGCTCATGCCCTCGGGTGGCTTTGCTCATAAACGGTCCTCAAGCGCTCCGTGGAAACGTGTGTGTATATCTGCGTTGTCGCAAGACTCTCATGCCCGAGCAACTCCTGAACAGCCCGAAGGTCGGCCCCATTGTCCAGTAAATGAGTGGCGAAGGAGTGGCGGAGCGCGTGCGGATTCACGCGCGCCGCCCCCTCGGCGAGGACGTACTTATCGAGGATCCGCCTGACGCTCCTGGGCCCGAGCCGGGTTCCTCGAAGGTTCAGGAACAGTGCGTGACCGCCGGCCATTCCCCCGGGTGCACCCGACCGTTCGAGCAGGAGGAGGCGCGCCCTCAGGTAGGACTCGAGCGCCGCGGCGGCGGGACCGCCCAACGGCACCCTGCGCTCCTTCCGGCCCTTGCCCATGACCGTCACGTGATTCTGGGCCAGATCCAGATCGTCGAGATCGAGCCCACACAGCTCGGAGACCCGCAGCCCGGAGCCGTAGAGGACCTCGAGGACCGCCCGGTCCCTGATCCCCACGGGGTGGTCGTCGGGGGGCAACTCGCAGAGCGCCGCGGCCTCGGCCGTTCTGAGGACGCGCGGGAGAGGCTTGTCGAGCTTGGGGACGGCCAGCTCTTCGGCCGGGTTCGTCTCCACCAGGCCATGCAACTGGGCCCACCGAAGCATCGAGCGGAGCGCGCTGGCCTTGCGCGCGATCGAGCGGCGCGCGAGGCCGCGCTCGCTCATGAAGGCGACGTAGCGCCGCAGGACCCGCCGGTCGATCCGATCGAGATCGACTATCCCGCCGCGCTGTGCCCACTGCACGAACTGGTCGAGGTCCGAGCCGTAGGCCGCCTGGGTGGCGGGCGACAGGTCGCGCTCGGCCCCGATGGCCCGCAGAAAGCCTTCGACGGCCCGGATCAACCCCGTATCGCTCACGAGGCGAGCATGAGGCCTCACCGTTGGCTGTGTCAACAACTGTTAACTCCACTGGGGATAACGCAGGCAAACAAAGGCTATCGCAGCCTTCTGCCGGACTGCCGTTCATTTCACGGGGTATGCATTCGCCTCGAAGACCGCTGGTCGGACTGGTCGGTCTGGTCGGTCTGGTCGGGTCCAACCAGTTCGATCAAGCCGACCAGTCCGTTCCGGAACAACCCCTAGGTGGGCGGTGTTTTTCTCGCCCTCGGTGCTCGCGATCCGAACCTGGGCTTGAGAGAATTACACGACCGTAATTCTCTCCCCGGGGAGGACTCAAATGACCCTCGGCTTAGCAGAGCGACA
>JBOGWW010000235.1:0-4159 GCA_050693655.1 Actinomycetota bacterium
CCTGATGCTCGAACATGTCAAGACCCGAGTTGTAGCGCTCGGCGAGCCACACCACCAGGCATTGCGATAGAGCGGTGATCGAGGCGATCTCTTCCAGCGAGCTGATCCCGTCACAGATGCGCAGCTCTATCGTCCCGAAGCCGGGGTGGGGACGGATGTCCCACCAGACCTCGCGGATGCTGCGAATCGTGCCGGCACCGATCAGCGTGCGCATGAACCGTTGGAACTCACCCCAGTTCGCCATCTGATACGGCAAACCCGCGGTGGGAAGCGACTCGAAGATCTTGCTTCGGATCGAAGAGAGCCCCGAGTCGCGTCCCTGCCAGAACGGACTCGATGTCGACAGCGCCAGGAAGTGTGGGATGAAGGTGGCGAGGCTGTTTCCCACCGCGATCGCTTCCTCGCCGGTGCGCAATCCAACATGGGTGTGTACTCCGAAGATCAACAGGCGCCGAGCAGTCCACTGACAGTCTTCGATCAGGCGGTGGTAGCGGGGGTCCGGTGACACGGTCTGATCGACCCAAGCCGAAAAGGGGTGAGTGCCGGAGGAGATGATCCGGTAACCGTAGTTGTCGGCAACTTGGATGAGCCGCTGCAGCTTTGCCTGGAGCTCGCGCCGGCTCGCCTCTACCGTGGGACAAACATCGGTGATCACCTCGATGGTGCATTCGAGCAGCTCGTGCTTGAAGCCGGGCTCTCCACGCAGGTCTGCGAGGATCTTGGTGGCGGCGGTATCGGTCGCGAGAGCACCCGCTTCGTCCACGACCTGGACCTCGATCTCCACCCCGAGGGTTGGTCGCTCGCTCCCGTTGAAAACTATGTCCACTTCTTTACCCCCTGCCCCCTGGGCGAGTACCTCTGTTACTCGCCTCTACCCTCTTCGCCCGCCTTGATGTTAGTGCTCGGGACGGAACTGTCCACCTCGTTTCGTCGCCACCTGTCTGCGGCCGAGCACGTAAACGAGGGCCAAGAGGTTGGCGATGACTCCCACGACGACCACGCCCGCTCCCGACGGAATGGCCGGGCCCAAGGGAATGAATGCGCCGAAGACCCATGCGAGCTGAAGCAGGGATTCGAGGCGCGCGAAGGCCCAGCCGCGCGCGCCCGGCGGAGTCTCACGTTGAACGATCGAGTCAAAAGCGACCTTGGCGCTGCCCGACGCGATTCCGAAAACCGCCACCAGCACCCCTGCCGACACAATGGAGAAGTTCCGGCCGACGATCACCGCCACGATTCCGGCCACGATGAGAGCAAGGGCGATGATGCCCTCTTCGCGCAGCTTGCGCTTTATGACCGGTGCCAGCAGCGATCCCACGAGCGACCCGGCAGCCGCCGCGCCCACCAGGAGACCCAGACCGAGCGAACCAAAATCCTCGCGGCGCAGGGAAAATGCGAGATGCAGTACCAGGAAACCGACGAGCAGCCGCATACCCACCGCTGCGAAAGTCGCCTGCCGGGTGCTCACGGAACGAGCGAACTGGCGGGCCTCCAGGCGCTCGGTTGCCGCGCGCCGGCCTCTCTGGCGAGGAAGCAAGAGCGCCGGGAGCACACCGAGGTAGTAAATGACCGCGGCAAAGAGCAACTCCGCGCGCACCGAAAAGAAGTGCAATAGCAGGAGCCCGAAGGGTACGGCCACCATGCCGGCGAGCGCGCTCACCTTTGCGATCGATGAGTTGGCCTTGACCAAAGGGCGATCGCCGGGAGCCAACTCGGGCAGCATCGCCCCCTTCACCACCAGGGACGAGCGCGACAAGACCAGAACGGCGAACGCGATGGGGAAGAGATAGAGACTGTCGGTGCGGGTCGTCAGTAACCAGGCCAGCGTTCCCCGGCCGAGTGCCGATATCACCATGGCCAGCCGCAGGCCACCGCGGTGCCGATCGAGGAAGCGCGACAAGAACGGAGCCACGATGGCGAAGGGCGCGACCGTCAGGGCGAGATAGAGAGCGACCCGGCCGCGCGCGGTCGCCTCGGGTACCGAGAAGAACAACGAACCCGCGAGGGCGAGGGCCAGCAGTGCGTCGCCCGCAGCACCCGAGGCCTGAAACGCCAGAAATCTGCCGAACTCGGGAGTGGCCGCCTCCCTGCGGGCGTTGCGGACCGCCCGCCGAGCCGCGATCCGCAGCAGCGGTTCTTCATCGGGATGAGGACGCTTGGACATGGGTTGCCAGCGTAGAACCAGCGGCCGGCACCCGGGTGCAGTTGCAGGAATGGTCGTCGCCGGGGCGAATTGAAACCGCGTGGTGGATCTATCTCACAACGAGGGCCGTGAGGCGGCTCGAACAAAGGACGAGCGATGAGAGGGGTTGTTCGGTTGCGACGAGCTGCGGCCATCGCCGCGGTGCTATCCGCCGCGCTGATAGGAGGGCTCATTCAGTCGCCCTCCGTCGCGACGGGGAGGCCGGTCGCGCCCAACAATGCACGTATCGACGGCTCCCGCACGGTCGAGTACATCATTAGAACGCGCCATGGGCACATCTTCGCGGAGGCGGTGCACCCGACCTCCGGCGGCAAGATCGTCAAGAGCCCGGTGGTTTTGACCTACTCGCCGTACTCCGTGCTGGGGCGAAACGGCGACGCGGACGTGCTGGTGCCCAGGGGCTACACGCGCATGTATGCGGACGTGGTAGGCACGGGCAATTCGGGCGGTTGCTACGACTACGGCGGAAGGCGCGAGAAGCAGACCGGCTACGACATCGTCGAGTGGATAGCAAAGCAACGCTGGTCCACGAAGAGGGTGGCGATGGAGGGCGGGAGCTACGACGGCACGACCGCGATCGCCGCGGCAACGCAGGCTCCACCGCATCTGACCACGATCGTTCCGCAGGTGGCCATCTCCCGCTGGTACGGGTACGCCTATTCGGGAGGCATCCGCTACCTCTATACGAACGAGTTCGCGGGCAACCGAGGGATCGGCGGCGCCACGGAAGAAGGCTTCGATACACCGCTGGCATTCGACTTCGGATTCGCATTACCGCCGCCGCTCGACGTGGCCAACGACGAATGGGCCGAGCGAGTGGAGTCATCAACAACACCATGTGACGAGTTGAAGCACACCGAGCACGGCTATGACTTCGACACACCCGACTACGATCGGTTCTGGCTCCAGCGCGACTACATCCGCAGCGCGGGCAACATCGGCATCCCGGTGCTCATCGGTGGCAACTGGGGTGATTGGAACGTGAAGCAAGAGGGCGGCTACAACCTCTTCAAGGCGCTCCGTGGAAAGGGAAACCGAGACGCTCACCTCTATTTCGGGAGCCGCTGGCGCGGCCACCAGGCTCCCGGCGGCGAGTTCGAGAAAGTCATGCTGTCCTGGCTCGCCCACCATCTAAAGGGCAGGCGGAACGGGATCGGTTCACTCGCTCCCGTGACGACCCAGACCGCGGACGCGAGCGGCGATGGTGCGTTCTCCTCGGGTCGCACTCCCAGGACCAAGAACGTCCGTTTGTGGCCACAACATGATGGTTCTTTGACCGGGTATCCCTGGAGACTGCTGCCAAAGAACCCGCGCCGCGCGAAGGGACCAGAGGCAAGCTTCGCCTCGCTCGGTGCCAACACCGAAATGGGAGCCAACGCCCAGCCGCACGCGAACCTCAGCGCGTTCCGGTTCGAGTCGCCCCCCCTTAAACGAGACGTGCGCCTGTTCGGCAAAGTCAAAGTCAAGCTCTATTCGAGCGTGCAACGCAAGTGGGTCACCGTTACACCCACCATCGTGGACGTGGCGCCGGACTCATCCTCGCTCGTGTCGGTCACGCGAGGATTTCTCGATTCTCGCTACCGGAACGGTTTAGGTACGACACGGGCGATCAGGCCCGGCAAACCGTTCCCCATGACCGTCGTCGAGAAGCCGACCGACTACACCTTCAGGAAGGGCCACAGGATCGGCCTGTCGGTTCAGACCGAGATCAACGAGTGGATGGTGGCCAAGCCCTACCCCGGGTGCGACGACGCGAGCGATGGTTGCGCCCAGTTCCGAGTGCGCTGGGAGGGCGGCCGCTCCCGGCTCGTCCTTCCCATCGTCCGAGCACCCCGGAACCCGGCCCGGCTATTCGAGCGCGCAGGGCCCTAGCCTCCGCAGGTCTCCTACCGCTCCCGGTGGCTCGCCGCGGCCGTTAACGGGTTTGACAATCGTTTTCATTAAAGGCTAGCCTCGGGA
>JBOGWW010000236.1:0-6074 GCA_050693655.1 Actinomycetota bacterium
GGGCGAGGATGAGCGGCTCCGCCACGTACGAGCCGCTGATCATCACGAGATCGCCCTTTTTCACCTCGGTCGAGTAGTCGACGAGGATGTCGGCGAGTCGCTCTGCTCTCGAATCCTTCATCTATGCCCCTTTGTACTCGCACGCCTGCGACGGCCGAGGGTGTCCTGGAAGAACCGATCCAGCATCCTATTGACCTCGTCGTGTTTCTCCATCATCGACATGTGCCCGACGCCTTCCAGAAGGTGGAGCTCGGCCTTCGGGAGATGGCCGGCTAGATAGGTCGATGCGTCGCTGAGCGTGAGGCGATCCTCGGTCCCGGTCACGACCAGACAGGGCACGGATATCTCGTCGAGCCGTTCGCGCGCATCGAAGTCCCGGTAGGACTTGATCAGATCGAAGATGACGTCCGTTGCCGTTTCGGCGGTCATGTCGTAAACGAAATCGATCTGGTGCGCCGATGCCTGCGGACCGAAGGCGGCAAACGAAACTCCCCAGAACATCGCATCCGACGGCTTGATCACCGCTCGTAACTTGTCGAGCCGCGCGGAGTGGGTGCCCAGCAGATCGAAGGGCCGGCGGGCATAACGTTCCAGCCGGGCGATGGCGGCTCCACCGAGCACGGTCTCGATTGCGGGTCCGTAGGTCGTATTGAGCAGAACCAGTCCGCGGACGAGCTCGCCCTGCATGTCGGGATGCTCCAAGCACAGTTGCTGGGCCACCATTCCTCCGACCGAGTGCCCCACGATCACGGTTTCCTCGAGGCCGGCGTCATCGATGACCGCCAGCAGATCCTGGGCGAGCCGCCCGATCGAGTATTCGTCCTCGCCCTTGGGTTGGGACAGGCCGTGGCCGCGCAGATCGTAGAAGAGCAGCCGTCGTCCCTCGAACGCGTTCATCTGGTAGTGCCACATGTCGGTACGCAGTGCCGATCCGTGCACGAAGATCACGCCCCGCTTGGAGCGAGGACCCGATTCCTCGATGAAGAGCTGGGCGCCGTCCGGCATGACGAGGCGGCGACTGCGTTCGCCCCGCCTGGTGCCGAACTCCTGATCCGCTTCCGTATCCCGGGCGCGTCTCTTGTTGAGCGCCACGCGCTCGGCCACGACTCCGGCGGCAAGGCCCGCGGCCGCGGTGGCGAGAGCCACGCCGCTGGATCTCCTCATCCGGCTCCGCTCTCCGAGCTCCGCGCGGAGACGCTCTCCGGCACCTGCACCGTTTCGTTGAGGTACACCCGCGGCACCCTCGATGCGATGCGAGTCGTTATCTCGTAGTTGATGGTTCCGATCGCGTCGGCCAACTCCTCGGCCGTGACGCGCTCCTCGCCGTCGGCTCCGATCAGGGTGGCGACCGCGCCGATCTCCACCGGATCGTCTCCCACGTCCACGAGGAACTGATCCATGCAGACCGTGCCGGAGACGCGGTGCCGCCGGCCCCCGATCAATACGTCCGCTCGCCCCGAGAAACCGCGATCGAAACCATCCGCGTAACCCACTGGGACGGTCACCACCCGTGAGTCGCGCTCGAGCTCGTAGCGGAGCCCATAAGACAAACGCTCGCCCGCGGGGACGACCTTCGACGCATTCGCCCGCGCCCTGAGGCTCATCGAGGGGCGCAGATCTGCACTGCCGACGAGGTGGGGGCCCGGCCACAGTCCGTACGCCGCCACCCCCGGTCGGACGATGTCGAAGTGGGACTCGGGCAGCGAGAGCGTCGCCGCCGAGTTGGCCATGTGCTTGTAGCGCAGGGAGCCGATGACATCCTCGATCGTGTCCACCAACCGCTCGAAGAGCTCGAACTGTCTTTGGGTGAAGGGATGGTCCGGCAAATCGGCAACGGCGAAGTGGCTCCAGGCCCCCTCGATGACGATTCCGTCCAGTGCCCCCAGTGTCCGGATGGCGTCGGGCACATCGGCGGCCATTATGCCGACCCGGTGCATTCCGCTGTCCAGCTTTACGTGCACGGGGATGCGTCGCCCCTCCGCCCGCGCGGCGGCCGAAAGGCTCTGGGCGAACTCCTGGCTGTAGACGGTGGGCGTCAGGTCGTAGTCGAGCATCGTGGCGGCCGAGCGAGGATGCGGCTCCGTGAAGACGTGAAGGGGCTCGGTTATGCCCGCCTCCCGAAGATGCAGGGCCTCGGCGACGCGCGCCACGCCGAGGCGCGTGGCCCCCGCCTGGAGCATCGCCCGCGCGGCCGCCGGATTCCCGTGCCCGTAGGCGTAGCCCTTGACGACGCCCATCACCTCGGAGTTCGGTGCCTTGGAACCGAGTTCCGCGACGTTGTGCCGGATCGCGCCGAGGTCGATCTCGGTCCACACTCCGTGGCCCCGTCTCTCGACCTCATCCCTGGTGAGTCCGCTCATCGAATCAGGGTAATGTGCCCGCCGCAGCAGTCGCCGCCACCCGAGTTTGTGGCCCGGGAGCCGCCTGGCGGTTGCAATGCCGCAAGTTTGGTCGAGGCCCCGCAAAGGCCCACCCGGACCGGCGCAGTGGGCGGAGCGGCCCGCTACTCGTAGAGCTCCGCCACCGCGGCTGGAAGTGCCTCGGCCACGTCCCACGCCACCACTCCGCGACCCCCAGCGGCTCGGCCGGCCAAGCTGCCCGCCAGACCATGGACGAACGCTCCGGCCACGGCGGCTTGATGGGGCTCGAGGTGCTCGCCCAGAAGAGCGGCGATCACTCCGGTCAGCACGTCGCCGGTCCCCGCGGTGGCGAGCTCGGGTCCCCCCGTCGGGTTGACGATCGCCGCTCCCTCCGGTGGCACCACGATGGTGCCGGGCCCCTTGAGCAAGACGACGCATCCGAGTTCCCCGGCAGCTCGGCGGGCGGCGCCCAGCCGGTCGGCCTGCACCTCTCCGGCCGAGAGTTGCAGGAGCGCTCCCATCTCGCCGGGATGGGGCGTGATGACGGTGGGATTCGTTCGTTTGCCGAGGAGTGTGGTGTCCTCCGCCAAGCCGTTGAGCGCATCGGCGTCGAGGACCAGGGGCACTTCGATCTCGGAGAGCGCAGCCTCGATCAGATCCCTCTGGCGCGCACCACGACCCAGGCCGGGGCCCATCGCCACGACGTCGGCGCGTTCGAAGTCGGTCGCAAACTCCTCGAGGACCTCGGGGCCCAGCTCGGAGCGGTCCTTCACGATGCGCGATACGGCTTCGGGAATCACGTTCCGTTTGGCATGGTCGACGTAGGAAGTGGAGACGAGCGTGACGTAGCCGGCCCCCATCCGGGCGGCCGCGCGGGTGGTGAGCAATGCGGCGCCGCTCATGCCGTCGGAGCCCGCAAGCACCAACACCGACCCGGTGGTGCGTTTGTGAGCGTCGCTTGCCCTCTCCGGGAGCAGCGCGACGACGTCGGCGGCCTCCGGCAACTGGACCGACGATTCACCGGGGTCGATTCCGATGTCGACGACCTCGACTCTTCCCGCGTGACCGGCTCCGGGCGGCAGTACGGTACCCAGCTTCCGAGCGGCGATGGCGACCGTGAGGTCGGCGACCACGGCCGGTCCCTCTGCGGCGCCCGAGTCACCGGAGATCCCAGAGGGGATGTCCACCGCCAGGACGCGCGCACTGCTGGAGTTGATCGCCTCGATGGCGGCCGCGGGCCGGCCCTCGGCGCGCCCCCGGAAGCCGGTCCCGAATATCGCGTCGACGATCACATCGCGGCCGTTCAGGAGCTCCGCCTCGAAGGACCGCGCCTCCACGCCCGCGCGTGTCATCTCCTGCAGATGCGCACCCGCGTCCCCTCTGTAGTCGGACTCATCCGCGAGCAGCAGGCAGCGAACCGCGACTCCCTCGCGCCGAAGCACGCGTGCGGCGACGAAACCGTCGCCTCCGTTGTTTCCCTTGCCACAAACGACCGCGACGCGCGCTCCATAGCGCCGTCCGGCCACGGCAACCGCGGCGCGTGCGACCGCGCGTCCCGCTCGCTCCATGAGCGTGAAGCCCGGGGTACCCGACGCGATGGTCGCTTCATCGGCGGCCGCCATCTCGCGGGGAGACAGAAGGGGTCTCACGGTGCTCGTTTCACGATCAAGACCCTACGGGGTCTGATGATCGCTTGCTATTCGACCGTCACGCTCTTGGCGAGGTTTCGAGGCTTGTCGGGGGAAAGCCCGCGCTCCTTGGCCACGAAGTACGCCAGCATCTGTAGCGGAATGGTGTCGAGGATCGGCGTGAGCAGCGGCTTGGTCGCCGGCATCTCGAACATCTCGTTGGCCAGCGAACGTGCGCGTTCATCGCCCTGCGGTGCGATCAGAATCGTCTCGGCGCCGCGCGCTCTCACCTCTTGTACGTTCCCCAGCATCTTGTCGTACAGGGCCGTCCCCGTGAGGATCGCAACCACGGGCACGCCCTCCTCGATCAGGGCGATCGCCCCGTGCTTGAGCTCGCCCGCAGCGTAGCCCTCGGCGTGGCTGTAGGAGATCTCCTTCAGCTTGAGCGCTCCCTCGAGCGCCACCGCCATGCCCACCCCCCGGCCGATGAAGATGAAGTCACGGGCGTTGGCGTACCGCTTGGCCGCTCGATGGACCTCGCCCTGAAGCGTGAGGACCTCTTCGATCTGGTCGGGCAGCGCGCGCATCGCACCGATGGTTTCGCAGAGCTTCGCTTGTTCCATCACGCCCCGCTCCTGCGCGAGATACAAGGCAAAGAGGTTGAGCGCCACAAGCTGTGCAAGGAACGTCTTCGTGGCGGCCACACCGATCTCGGGCCCCGCGTGAGTAAACAGCACGGCGTCGGCGTCACGAGTGATCGACGAGCCGACCACGTTGGTGACCGCTACGACTTTGGCCCCCATGTCCTTGGCGAAGCGCACCGCAGCGAGCGTGTCTGCAGTCTCACCCGACTGAGCGACTCCGATGACGAGGGAATGATCGTCGAGCACCGGGTCGCGATAGCGGAACTCGGAGGCGAGATCGAGCTCGACCGGGATGCGCGTGTAGTGCTCGATCGCGTGCTTGGCGGCCATTCCGGAATGAAACGAGGTGCCGCATGCAACGACGACGATCTTGGTTATGCCTTCGATATCGGCATGGCTCCAGGTGACCTCGTCGAGTGTGATGTGACCCCGCTTGTCCACGCGCCCGCGCATCGTGTTCCGCACAGCCTCCGGCTGCTCGAAGATCTCTTTGAGCATGAAATCCTCGTAGCCGGACTTCTCGGCCGCATCCACATCCCACTCGACGTGGACCGATTCTGCGTCGATCTCGCGCCCTTCGAAATCGAGCACCCGCACGTATCCGGGCTTGACCTCCGCGATCTGGCGGTTCTCCAGGGGAATCACGTCCCGGGTGTGGGGGAGCAGGGCGGGTATGCCGGAGGCGACGAGACCTGCTTTTTCCGTTGCGCCGACGATGATGGGTGAGTCCTGGCGCACCGCGACGATCGTGTTGGGATCGTCCGCGTGGACCAGAACCAGTCCGAAGGCGCCCACGAGTTGGCCGATCGTTTCGAGCGTCGCCTCGAGAAGCGAGCAGTTCCCGCCCGACATGATCGAGCCCACCAGCTTGGCGACGACCTCTGTGTCGGTCCCGCTCTCGAAGGAGTGTCCCTCGGCCGCGAGCCGCTCCTTGAGGACGTCGAAGTTCTCGACTATCCCGTTGTGGACGAGGGCCAGCTTGCCGCTGGAATCAATGTGCGGGTGAGCGTTGATGTCGTTGGGTGCGCCGTGAGTGGCCCACCGGGTGTGGCCGATACCGATGGTGCCCTCCGGGGGGGCATCGGTCAGCGCCTCTTCGAGATTGCCGAGCTGGCCGGCGCGGCGCACTCGTTGGATGGCTCCCGCTCGTGCGACGGCGACCCCGGCCGAGTCGTAGCCGCGGTACTCGAGCTGTCGCATGCCGCCGACGAGCACGGGCAACGCCGCGTCGTTTCCTACGTAGCCGACGATTCCACACATGGCTACCCCCTCTCTTTGATGCCTCGCGCCGCCCTCGGCGAGAGAGCGCGCGCAACCGGATCGTTGTGCCGAGAGGAGCCACTCCGATGCCGGTTTGTGGGCCGGGATCACTCCCGGGTTTTGTCGGCACCGTCACGACCGTGGCCGGCCGAGGGTCACCCGCCGAGTCGGCATCGCCCAAG
>JBOGWW010000237.1:0-3814 GCA_050693655.1 Actinomycetota bacterium
CGGCGCAGCCCGCGGCCGAACAGCTGCAGCTCCTCCTCGGGGCCGAAGGCGGCGAACACCTCACCGCGCTCGTCCTCGGACAGCTTGTCCAGCGTCAGCTCGTCGTGGTTGCGAACGAAGTTCGCCCATTGGCAGTCGTCCGGGATGTCGGGCAGTCCCTCGAGGGCGGTACTGAGCGGCGTCGCATCGCCGCGTGCGAGGGCCAGGTACATGGCTTGGTTCACCGGGAAGTTGAAGGCCATGTGCAACTCGTCACCGTCCTCGTCGCCGAAGAAGGACCTGAGTTCCTCGGGCGGGAGGTTCACCTCACCCAGCATCATGGCGTTGCCGCGCCGCCGGTTGACGTAACGGCGAAGATCGCGCAGCAACTCATGTGGATCGCCGACCGAATCGTCCGGCAGTCCGATCGGTTCCAACAGGAAGGGGACCGCGTCGACGCGAAAGCCGGCGAGTCCCTGTTGCAGCCAGAAGCCGAGGATCTGGGCCAGCTCGTCACAGACCCTTGGGTTGGCCACGTTCAGCTCGGGCTGGTGTGAATAGAAGCGGTGAAAGAACCAGCGCTGGGCCTCCTCGTCCCAGCCCCACATCGAGTCCTCCTGGTCGGGGAAGACCACACCGCCGGGGGGATCGGGCGGGCGCTCGTCGGCCCACACGTAGAAATCGTGGTACGAGGAGTCCGGATCGGAGCGCGCCGCACGGAACCAGGGATGTTGGTCCGACGTGTGATTGAGCACGATGTCGACGATCACGCGAATCCCTCGGTCGTTGGCCGTACGGATCATCTCGACCAAGTCCCCCAGCGTCCCAAGCCTCTTGTCGACTCCGTAGAAGTCGGTGACGTCGTAGCCGTCGTCGCGCTGCATCGAGGGATAGATGGGCATCAGCCACAGACAGGTGATTCCCATACCGGCCAGATAGTCGATGCGCTCGGTGAGGCCGAGCAGGTCACCGCAACCGTCGCCGTCCCCGTCGAAGAAGGTCTCGACATCGAGGCAGTAGACGATCGCGTTCTTCCACCAGAGGTCACCCGTTGCCTTGCGACTCATAGCTTCGGAAGCACCCGTTCGCCGAACGTTTCGATGAAGGCGTCTTGCTCCCGCCCCACGTGGTGCAGGTAGATCTCGTCGAAGCCGAGTTCGGCGAGCTCGTTCAGCCATTCGATATGCCGGTCGAGGTCCGCCGCGATGAGCACCGATCCATGCATGTCTTCGGGCCGCACGTGACGGGCGGCTTCATCGAAATCCTCGACCGTGGCGAGGTCCCAGCACAGCGGCGGACTGAACACGTTCGTGCGCCACTGATCGTGGGCGATGCGGAGGGCCTCGTCCTCATCGGATGCCCAGGAGAGATGGACCTGCAGCGCCACCCGCTTGTTCTCTCCGCCGCCCTCCCGAAAGGCCGTGAGCACCTTGCGAAGCACGTCGTGCGGCTGAGCGATGGTGATCAGACCGTCGGCCCATTCACCGACCCAACCCGCCGTCTCCGCACTGACGGCCGCGCCGATGATCGCCGGCGGCGAGGCGGGCAGCGTCCACAGCCGAGCTCGATCCACCCGCACGAGCCCGCCGTGATCGACCACCTCTCCGGAGAAGAGCGCGCGCATGACCTCGACGCTCTCGCGCAGGCGGGCGTTGCGCTCGCGTTTGTGGGGCCAGGGATCGCCCGTGATGTGCTCGTTGGCGAACTCGCCGCTGCCGACTGCCAGCCAGAAGCGCTCGGGGAACATCTCGGCGAGCGTGGCCGCCGCCTGGGCGATGACCGCGGGGTGATAGCGCTGACCCGGCGCGTTCACCACTCCGAAGGGCAGCTCCGTGGCCTGGAGCGCAGCGCCGAGCCAGGACCAGGCGAAGCCGGACTCACCCTGCCGTTCGCTCCAGGGGCTGAAGTGGTCCGAGCACATCGCCCGCTCGAAGCCGGCGCGCTCCGCTTTCTCCGCTGCCGCCAGCAGTTCGCCGGGCGGGATCTGCTCGTGTGACGCATGCCATCCGATCGCAACCATTTCCGCAGAAGCTACCCAGTCCGAGCGCGCTCCAAGCCCGCTGCGACAATGACTTCGGGTCGGGTATCGCCGATCTCATCGTGAGTCGGGGGCAGGCGGACGGGTAAGAAAGGACCGTCCGACCCGGGTGGCGGGGGCCGAGTTGACGTGAGGAGAGGCCAGTGAAGTACACAAGAATCCGAAGAAGCGCCCCGAAGGTGGCGGCCTTCGTCTACGCCGGCTACAAGTGGTTCGAGGACCACACCGACGAGGTCGAGCGTTGGTCCGCGCAGGCCGTGGAGCGGTCGCGCGGCAAACGCGTCGAGAGGTTCGTGACGCCCGTGGCCGGCGCGGCGCAGTCGGCCGCTCGGTGGATGCGCAACCGGGACGACAAACACGAATCGGGAAAACTCGCGAAGCGTTAGTTCGCCTCTTCGAAGCAGTTCCGCTGTTCGGGGCGAACCTCCGCTCAGCGAGAGAGGGCCGCCGGTGGCGACCCTCTCGTTGATCATGCGGCCCGCGGTGCGAGCTACCGGAAGCTCTCGATCCAGTCGAGGACCTCGGGGATGTCCACCCTCTGCGAGTAGGTCACACCCGCGCAGTTGCTGTTGGTGGCGTAGGAGTTGACCGCAAGCACCGTGTCGGTTCCGCCGACGAGGTCGGGGCCTCCGGAGTCTCCGAAGCAGGTTCCACCTTTGCCTTTACCGGGGTTGGCGGTGAGCCTGATGAATTCGTCGCTGTGCTTGAAGCTGCCTGGAGCGACCAGTTGGGTCGGCGCGAAGAGACGGATACGCAGACCGGTCCAGACCGGAGGACCTCCACCGCGCGTTTGCTCCTGGACGCCGTAACCGACCAGATCCACGGGTGCCTTGTTCGGGAGTGTGTCCACGAGCCCTGCATCGGGAAGCTCGGCGTATTCGCCCACGACGGTGGTCGGCACGGGCTCGGTCAGCACGATGACGCCGACGTCACGTTGCGCGAAGCCCGGCAGGCCCTTACCGCATCCGATACAGAAGTCGGGATTGGTGTGTCCGACTCCCTCGAAAGAGGTCGCTCCACTGAAGGGGTATTCGGAATTGTCTGCACGTCCTCGTCGAACCACACGCGCGCCGCGTCGGTTCCGTCGGTGCAGTGACCGGCGGTGAGCACCAGGGTCGGACTGAGCAGCGAGGCGCTGCAGCGATGCGAGGGCTCACCGTCGACATCGAATACCGCGAGGCCCACGTAGGGTGGCGTCCGATGAGGGGAAGGATGCGATGCCCGAGTTCAGCGTCAACCCACACAGGTTCGATCCCTACAAGAGCTTCAAGTTTCGAGTGAAGTGGGACGGTCGTTACGTTGCCGGCGTCAGCCGCATCAGCGGCCTGCGGCGCACCACCGATGTCGTCGAGCAGCGTGACGGCGGAGATCCCAACTTCACCCGCAAGGCGCCGGGGATCACGCGTTTCGCGCCCATCGTGTTGGAGCGCGGGGTCACTCACGATCCCGAGTTCGAGGAGTGGGCGAAGAAGGTGTGGTCCCACGGAGCGGGTTTGGGCAACGAGATATCGCTCAAGAACTTTCGCAAGGACATCATCGTCGAGCTCTTGAACGAAGCGGGTCAGCTAGTGCTTGCTTACAAGGTCTACCGCTGCTGGGTGTCGGAATACCAGGCCCTGCCCGACCTCGACGCCAACGGAAGCACGGTGGCGATCGAGTCGATCAGGCTAGAGAACGAGGGCTGGGAGCGGGACACCGAAGTGAAGGAGCCCGTAGAGCCCTCCTGAGGATCGGCTTCGTGTTCGAGCGCATCTGCGTTTTGTAGCATCCTGCGTTCCGTGCCCCTCAGGTGTCGAA
>JBOGWW010000238.1:0-6388 GCA_050693655.1 Actinomycetota bacterium
GCGCGCTCGTCGCATCGCATCTTCGATGGCTGTGGACGAGGTGCGAGCGTCCAGAGGGCCGCTGGGCTCGCAGCCACCTTCCATCGGGAGCGACCAAGGACCGCGGACTGCAGGCCGACCAGCAGCTCTATCCGCTGTTGGAGCTGTGCGACTATCGGACGGCGACCGGGGCCCTACCCGAGCTCCGGCGCGACGCGGCCGGTGGCTGGGACGAGCTCGTGACCGAGGCGTGGGCCGCCCTTCCCGTGCACGAAGACGTCGGGCTTCTGGCCGGCGAAGAGAACCCCGCCGACGAGCCTCTGGAGCTTCCTTATCTGGTGTCGAACCAGATCCTGTGGTGGACGACGTCGGTCCGGTTGCGCGAGCTGCAAGCCGTCACCGGGATCGCGAGAGGCATCGACTTCCGGTCCGTCGGCGAGTCGGTGCGTACCCGCGTCCGACAACACTTCTGCGCGCCCGGGCCGGCGTCTACCCAGTGGGCTTATGCGACCGACGCCCGCGGCGCCACCGCGCTCTACAACGATGCCAACGATCTGCCCACGGCTTTCGCCCCGCTGCTCGGGTTCTGCACCCCGGCAGATGACCTGTGGCGGGCGACGATGGAGTTTACGTTCGGCCCGGACAACGCCGCATACTGCCCCGGCGCCCACGGGGGCCTGGGGTCGGTGCACACGCCGGGTACCTGGCCGCTCGGCGATATCCAGGAGTGGGTCGCCTTCAGTCTCATGGGCCAACGAGAGCGCGCGGCTCGCGCCCTGAGACGCCTCGTCGAGGCAGCCACGAGCGATGGGATGTTTCCCGAGGCGTACGACCCGGACTCCGGGCGCCTAGCGGCCCGGCACTGGTTCGCATGGCCCGGAGCCGTGCTGGGCGCCCTCTACCTCGGCGGGGTGCCGGGTCGGACGAGGCCCGACTCGTAGGCAAGGGCCGCGGGCTGAGTACGATCGCCCAGGCCGAGCTTTGATCGAGTACCCGACAGACGGAGACGTCTTCCTAACAGCACGGCGCGCACAGCATCCGGATCTTCGGGCGAACCTTCCATCCAGGATCAGGACCGGCTCTCCGCGCCGGGGAAGAGGGCTAGATACTCGTCGTACACGTAGACGCGTCCTCGTTGTCTACCGGTAACCTCGCGCAGAATTCCGACCTCGACGAATGCGTCCAGAAGGCTTGTCGCCGTCGGCTGCGAGACGCCGATCGCTCGTTCAACGATCTGGGTCTTGACGACCGGAAGCTTCAGCAGCTCGTCCAGGAGAAGGAGAGCCCGGGGGGCCCGACGGCCGAGTGAGCCCGTGATGCGAACACGGTCCCGTTCCCTGAGCGCGAAGATTTTCAGCGCCGTCTCGTAGGCCTCTTCGGCTACCTGACCAACTCCATCGAGGAAGAACGCCAGCCATTCCTCCCATTTCCCGTTCCTCGTTCCCTGGAGGCGATCGCCGTAATCCTCCCGGTGCTCCTTGAAGAAAAGGGATGGGTACAAGAGAGGCTTTCTCAGGATTCCCCTCTCGACCAGCCAGAAGGTGATCAGAAGGCGACCCGTACGCCCGTTTCCATCGAGGAAGGGATGGATGGTCTCGAACTGTGCGTGCACCAGCGCCGCTTTAATCAGGGCCGGCATAGGCGAGTCGTCATGGATGAAGTGTTCGAGTTCGGCGAAGGTTCTGCCAACCTCGTCCGCGGGAGGGGGAACGAAGCGAGCCGACGCGGGCGATCCGCCCCCCATCCAGTTCTGGCTCCTGCGGAACTCACCGGGAGTCCTCTGGGGCTCGCCCCCCCGCACGCCCCTCATCAGTTCCTGATGGACCTCACAAATCAGCCGTCGAGAGATAGGTAGATCCCTCAACCGGTCCAGGCCGAGTCGCATTGCGCTGACGCAGTTGATGATCTCCTGGACGTCGACCCTCGCCGCTGCGGTCTGCTCTTCGGCCTCGTACTCGAGAACCTCCATCAGCGACGCCTGCGTTCCTTCGATCTGACTGGACAACACCGCCTCACGGCGCACGTACATAGAGACGAACCTGTCCGGATCGGGAATGACTTCGATCACCCCATCGAGTCGACCCACCGCAAGATCGGCCCTGGATAGCAGCGATTGGAGTCTCTCGTCGATTTCTAGCCCCGGTGGCGGAAGCGCCTCGGGCACAAAGGCCTCGAAGCCCCCTGGTTGCTTCACGTATGCACCGGATCGGGGGTCATTAGACACGCCGGAACCTTTGTTTCAGATCATCGCAAGCAAAGAATGCAAGCGAAAACTTATCCAGATCCTCTCTGGGGCCGGGTTTCCTTTGCCTAAGGGGACTTTAACATAAAGAAGCCCGCTTAATCTTTGCTTAGAGCGACTACTGCGGCAGGCGCCTCTCTGAAAGCTTCAGCAGTTCCGGGGGGGCTTACTCACTCGGGCCGAGCGCCGATCGTTCGGGCGATGTTGGACTCGGGTCGCTCGTCGGATTCGATGATGGCTTCGTCAACCACTCCGGCAACGGATTCGCTCGCGTCGAGATCGAAGCCGATGTCGATGACATCGCCGACGCCCTCGGGTGGGCCGTAGAAAAGCGCGCCCGCCAAGGGATCCTCGCGGGCGACCACCTTCGCTCGCATCTCCCGAATGAGCACCGCGCCGTCGTGGTTACCGGTCACGACGAGCTCCACCGGCGAGTACTGGATCGTCGGATCGAATTCATCGAAGTACGATTCGACCCTTACCCCGTCGTGCTCCACGAGGATGCTATGGAACTCCGCCCGGTGGCATCCTCGAGCCAGTCCTCGTAGCGCGTGAGCTCCGCGATCCGCGCCTCGGCCTCTGAGGACAGCTCCCCCGGCAGCGCCCAAAGCTCGTCGTTCTCGCTGAAGTTGTATTGGGCCACGGTAAGCAGCGCCCGCTCCCGCTCGGGGGGAGGTGGGGCCGACTCGGCTCGCGAATTGACCCACACCGTCACGGTGGCGGTGATGAAGGCTGCCGCGGCGGAGGCGATGACGCAGCCCCACGGCCGCCGCAGCTTGGTGAGGAACTCATTTATCTGCCTCGCCGGTCCTGCCGTTCATGCTCGGTCCTCTGTCCGCCCCAGCGCCCTTCTATGAAACAAAGAACCCCCTCACGGGGGAGGGGTTCATGGCTCGGACAAGCGAGAGGCTTAGGCAGCAACCCTCGCGGAGGCGTTCCACGGTTCTCTCCTTCTGTTGTGCATCCCGGGCACCCCCCCGACGGGGTACCTTCGGTTCTCGCTGAGCTTGTCAGGGACGCCGCGAGCGACCTAGGGTCCTTCGGACTCTTTCCGGCAGACGAAAGCCCTCAGGGGGGGGCCGATGGAGACCAAGGAGGTGATGGCCGAGTGACCTGGGAGGCGTGGCTCACGCTCGTCGTGGTCGCGGTGACCATCACGGTGCTCGTCACCGAGCGGATCTCTCCGACCTTCGCCGTTCTCGGCGCGGTCGTGACCCTGCTCGTCACCGGGGTCATCGAACCCGAGCAGGCCTTTTCGGGTTTCTCGAACCCCGCCCCCATCACGGTGGCCGCGCTCTACGTGCTCGCGGCGGGAGTCGAGCGGACCGGAGCGCTCGAGCGGGTGACCTCCACTCTGCTGCGCGAGAACGAGGATGGAGAGACCGGAACGCGCGGGAACAAGCTCAGGATGCTGGTCCCGACCGCGGCCGCGTCGGCCTTCCTCAACAACACGACGATCGTCGCGATGGTCGCCCCCGCGGTTCTGACCTGGGCGCGCCGCACCGGGCGCTCGCCTTCCCCCTATCTCATGCCGCTCAGCTTTGCCGCGATCCTGGGCGGAGTGGTCACGCTCATCGGAACCTCGACCAACCTCGTCGTCTCGGGGCTGCTGAGCGAGGCCGGTGAAGAGCCCCTGGGCCTGTTCGAGATCGGGCGCGCGGGGCTGCCGGTTGCGGTCGCGGGACTCGTGTTGCTCGTCCTCGTCGGCACCCGTTTGCTCCCGGTCCGCAGAGCACCGAGCGAGGAGTACCGGCAGGACGCACGTCAGTTCACCGTGGAGATGGTCGTGTCGGCGAACAGTCCGCTGGCGCGACACACCGTCGCGGAGGGCGGGCTGCGAAGCCTCGAGGGCGTGTTTTTGATCGAGATCGAACGAGACGGGCGGCGCATCGCCCCGGTTCCGCCGACCGAGGTTCTCGCCGGAGGCGACCGTCTGATCTTCGCCGGCAACGTGAACCGGATCGTAGACCTCCAGCGGATTCCGGGACTGAGCTCGGCCGAGGAACGCCACTACACGAAGCTCGATGCGGGCGCGCACCGGCAGTTCTTCGAGGCCGTCGTCGCCGAGGGATCGACGCTGGCCGGCTCGACGCTGAAGGACACCGGCTTCCGCGGACGCTACGGGGGCGCGGTGGTGGCCGTCCACCGAGCGGGCGAACGAGTCCCCGGCAAGCTCGGCGAGGTGCGTCTGAAGCCGGGCGACGTCCTGCTGGTGCTCGGCGAGAGCAGCTTTCGACGCCGCTGGCGCGACGAGCCCGACTTCCTGGTGGTCGCGCCGCTCGACGGCGGAGCCCCACCGCGCCGGGAGAAGGCTCCCGTCGTCGGCCTCGTGCTGCTGGCCGTGCTCGGACTCGCCGCCACGGGCCTCATGGACATCCTCGACCTCTCCCTGCTCGCGGCCGTCGCGCTCGTGGTACTGGGAGTGCTCACTCCCAATCAGGCGCGCAACGCCGTCGACCTGAACGTCATAGTGCTCATCGCAGCGAGCTTCGGACTCGGCGCGGCCCTGGAGGCGAGCGGGCTGGCGGAGTCCCTTGCTTCGGGGCTCGTCTCCATCTTCGACCCCTTCGGCGACCTCGGTCTGTTGCTCGGCGTGCTGCTGGCGACCATCATCCTTACCGAGATGATCACGAACAATGCCGCGGCCGTGTTGATGTTTCCCATCGCGTTCGCCACCGCCACCCAGGCGGGGCTCGAGCCGAGGGGCTTCGCGATCGCGGTGGCCATCGGAGCGTCGGCCTCGTTCCTCTCGCCGATCGGCTACCAGACCAACACCATGGTCTACGGAATGGGAGGGTACCGCTTCACCGACTTCCCCCGCCTGGGCTTCCCGCTCACCATCGTCGTGATCGTGCTCGCCGCGATCTTCATTCCCCTGTCCTGGCCGCTCAGCTGAACGAGTGACGGCGCACTGCGAGTGCACTCAATTGCTCAGTCGCCCTGGGCGAATTCCGAGCGCAGCAGCGCGGCGGCTTTCGTCACGGCCCGCATCTTGCCGCGCGCCGACTCGCGGGGAAGGTACTTCATCCCGCAGTCGGGGGCCAGGACGATGCGTTCGGGCTCGACCACCTTGAGAGCGCGCCTGACCCGGTCGGCGACGACCTCGGGCGTTTCCACCGTGGCGTCGGAGAGGTCGATGACCCCGAGGATGATCGTCTTACCGGGCAGCTCGGCGAGCACGCCCGGGTCGAGGTTCGACTGCGCGGTCTCGATCGAGATCTGGTCGCAGCGGCAGTCTGCGAGTTCCGGAAGGAAGGAGTAACCCGAGGGCCGGTCTGGATGATGGCGGCGTAGCCGAAACAGATGTGCACCGCGGTCGTGCCCTCGACGCCCTGTAGCGCCCGGTTGAGCGCATTCAGACCGAAGCGACGCGCCGCCTCGGGCCGGGCCTGCATGTAGGGCTCGTCGAGCTGCACGATGTCGGCCCCCGCCGCGAACAGGTCGCGAACCTCCGCGTTGCAGGCCTCGGCGTAGGCCATGGCAACCGACTCGTCGTCCTCGTAGTAGTCGCTCTGTGCCTGCTGCGACATCGTGAAGGGGCCCGGTACGGTCATCTTCACGAGCCGGTCGGTGTGACGGCGTAGAAACTCAATATCCCCGACGCCCACCGGCTGCGGACGGCTGATCGGGCCAACGACGCGCGGCACGGGGTTCGGGTGGCCGCTGCGGTCCAGCGCGGTACCGGGGTTGTCGATGTCGACGCCCTCGAGCGCGGTGGCGAAATGGTTGGAGTAGCTCTCGCGCCGGATCTCTCCGTCGGTGATGATGTCGAGCCCGGCGGCCACCTGCTCGGTGATCGCCATGACCGTGGCGTCGTTCTGCGCCTCGGCGAGATGCTCCGGATCGACCCGCCACAGCTCGCGTGCTCGCACCCGCGGTGGGAAGCGCGAGGCCAGCTTGGCCCGGTCGATCAACCAATCCGGCTGCGGGTAGCTGCCGGCGAGTGAGGTCGGAAAGAGCGTGCTCACGTCCGGCATCATGTCACAGTCACGCGAGCGCGACCCTCGGGCCGTCCGAAGCCTAGAATCCACCTCCGATGAAGCCGCTCGCCTGTCTGCGCCACCAAGCCTCCGCGCCGTTGGGAATCATCGAAGAGGTGCTCGACGAGGAAGGGATCGAGTGGCGCTACGTCGACTGCTGGAGCGGGGCGGAGCTGCCCGATCTCTC
>JBOGWW010000239.1:0-3747 GCA_050693655.1 Actinomycetota bacterium
CGCCCACACGAGCGACGGCTGGCGCGTGTGGGCCGCCGACGAACCCGGCGCCTGAGGCGATTCTGCGCGCCAGAAACTTGCCCGCCGGAAGGCGGATTTCGAGCCTTTCCCTCGGCGAGGCGCAGCGGAGCTTCGCCGAAGCCCAGACCACATCCCGCAGAGAGGCCCCCCACGGAACCGGAAATCAGGGCGTCAGTCACGCTCACCCTTTAACGTGTCCGCGTGGCCGGACCCGACATCGAGCGCATCCTTCAGGGCTTGAACCCCGAGCAGCAGCGCGCCGTCCGTGCGACGCGCGGTCCCGTGTGCATCCTCGCGGGGGCCGGCGCGGGAAAAACCACGACGATCACCCGCCGCATCGCCTGCCAGGTGGCCACCGGCGACGTCGAGGCGGGCTCGATTCTGGCCGTCACGTTCACGGACAAGGCCGCAGGCGAGATGCGCCACCGGCTGGACCAACTGGGGGTCGGCGGTGTCCGGGCGCGCACCTTTCACTCCGCTGCCTTGGGACAGCTTCGCCACCTCGCGGAGGAGCCCCCCGGTCGGATCCTCCCGAGCAAGGCAGTGGCCCTCCGCCAGATTGGTAATACCCTCCCGAAGCCCTACCGGTTCCGGCCCGCGGCCGACCTCGCGACCGAGATCGAATGGGCGAAGAACCGGCGACTCACGCCCCAGACCTACCTCGACGGACTCGGCGACCACGAACCCCCGGTGCCGGCCGACCTCATGGAGCGCGTCTTCCGCCGCTACGAGCGGGGAAAACGCGACAGGGAGCTCATCGATTTCGAGGACGTTCTCGAGATGACCATCCGCATGCACGAGGAGGAGGCCGACGCGCGCGAGCGCTTCCAGGCTCGTTACTTCGCCTTCACGGTGGACGAGTACCAGGACGTGAACACGCTGCAACAGACGCTGCTCGAACGGTGGCTCGGCGGACGAGACGATCTGTGCGTCGTCGGAGACGACTACCAGTCCATTTACGGGTTCACCGGCGCGACTCCACGTCACCTCCTAGAGATGCCTCGTCGCTACGCGCGCACGCAAGTGGTCCGGCTCGAGACCAACTACCGCTCCTCGCCGGAGATTCTCGACTTCGCCAACCGGCTCGTTCCGCAACTCGGGGGGGCCGAGAAGATCCTGAAGCCGTCGCTTCCCCCGGCTCCCGCACCGGAGTCCCGCCCCTTCACCTCCCCTCAAGCGGAACGGAACTTCGTCGTCGAACGGATCAGGGAATTGCACGCCCAGGGGATCGCCTATGAGGGGATCGCGATCCTCTACCGGGTGAACTTCCGATCCGAGGACTACGAGGAGGCGCTCGCCGGCGCCGCCATCCCCTTCCAGGTCCGAGGGGGGAACTTCCTCTCCCGCCCTGCGGCGCGCCGACTCCTCAACCGGCTTCGTCCACCGAGCGCGAGCGACGTGGCGGCCAGGGTGAGGGCGGCCGCCGACGAGGAGGGCTGGTTGCCGGAGACGCCCGAGGGGCTCGGCGAGCAGGAGACGACCCGCCAAAACGACCTGGCGCGTCTCGTAAAGCTCGCCGAGGAGTTCGACGAAGCGGGCGGATCGCTCAACGACTTCGTGGCCGACCTACAAGCGCGTTTCAGGACCGAGGGCGGAGGGCGGGGCGTCAACCTGCTGACCTTGCATCGCGCCAAGGGGCTCGAGTTCGACGCGGTGTTCCTCGTGCGACTCGAAGAGGGAGAGCTACCCTTCAGGCGCGCCAAGAGCGACGAGTCGCTGGCCGAGGAACGCCGGCTGCTCTACGTCGGGATCACGCGGGCGCGCAAACACCTGTTCGTCACCCGCGTGACCGCCTCCAAACCCAGCCGCTTCTTGGCCGAGCTCGGCGTGGGCCCGCAATCCAAGCAGGTGCCGCTGGCCTCCAAGCCCGGCCGGGCCGCGGTCGCCGATCCCGCGGTGGATGCGCTGAAGCGCTGGCGGTTGGAGCGGGCGCGCGCGGAGGCGGTCCCCGCCTTCGTCGTGTTCCACGACTCCACCCTCGAGGCGATTGCGGCGGCGGGGCCGGCCGATCTCGCGCAGCTATCGGAGGTTCCGGGAGTGGGACCCGCCAAGCTCGATCGCTACGGTGACGAGATCCTGCGGGCCCTCGCGGGACTACCCTCCGGGTAGCGCCCCACGAAGCGTCATCCCGGCGGCTTCAGGGGCTCGATGCCCGGTCGCTCGGCCCTCGCTCGATCTCCTTGATGACCGTTACGTCACGGAAGGTTACGGAGCAGACGTGCGAACGTCCCCCGCAGTGTCTTCTTTCCGTAGTGGTGGCTCGGGCTGTTGGTGGTCATCACCGCGAGCGAGACCTTGGTCCCGTCTCTTCGTTTGAGCAGCACTATCTGGTGATCAACGGCCCCCGTCCCCGAGCCCCAACCACCTTTGAAGAACTTCTTCCAACCCTTCGTCCTGACCTTGCCGATGCCCCAACGTTGAGACTTCACCACGTGGGCAAGAAGCCAGCGCGCGTACCCTCGGTGACGCTTGGGGATGTAGCGCTCGACCTTGAACATGAAGCGGGCTTGGTCGCGCGCCGAGGTTTCGCTCAGGCCCCACGGACGGGTATAGGAGAAGTCCTTCATCTTTGCCTTGCGCGCGAGCCGATACATGGGTCGCGGCCCCAACCGGTCGGCGATGCGGGTGGCCGTGTCGTTGTCCGAACGACGAATCATGGGCCTCAACAGGTCCTTGTCCGAGTCACGCAGCCTGCGGTCGCGCACCGAACGCTGCCGGAGGTAGGCCACCATGAACATCACCTTGAGAGTGCTGGCCATGGGAACCACCCTGGCGGCGCGGTGGGTGTAGACGCGTCCCCTGCCGGTCTTGACGGCGAAGGTCACCGATCCCCGACGCTCCTTCGCCCAGCGCTCGGCCCTGCCGGTCTGGGGCCTCCAGGTCGTCTCGCCGAGGGCCGGCATCACCGCCGCAACCGTCGTGGCCAGCGCGAGCACGACGACCACGACGCGCATTCCCCGTGTGATCATGGCTTCAGGTTAGTTCGAGTGGTAGCGGGCTACAACGCTAAGGGCAGCGAACGAACCAAAGGAGTTGAGGAGACATGAGGGATATCGAGCCGGAACGACCGAGAGAGGCGGGCGTCGAGGAGTCCACCCCGCCCACCATGCAAATCGAGGGTGCGCGCGTGCTCGCCGACGATGCCAAGCCGCTGCTCGAGGGCAAGGGCTTCTCCGACGAGCAGATCCGCCGTTGGGCGGATACCTACATCGCCGAAGTCGGCTCCGGTGACGTAAGGAGCTTTGTCGACTGGATCGAGCACCAGGAACGTACCTGACCCGCTACGACGGGACGTTCTTCCCTGGAACCGGGCCGAGCAGTGCGTACCGTCGTCTCCCCCGCACCGTTGGGGCGCAGCTCGGCGGCGGTTGCTTCGCCTTTTCTGAATGCGCACGTCGCCCAGTAAAGGCAGCCGCCCGGCCCCTTCGATACCTCGGATATCAGTCGAGACGATTGCACGATCGGCCACGAGCTTCGTACTCGCTTCACCTTGGAATCGAAATTGAAACGACGCAGCTTTTCCCTTACGAAGTCTCCGACGTACAACGAACCGGAAAGTCGCCACAGTGGGCCCTCGTACCAAACCGGATCCGTGGGAGCGATCGTCGGCGTCCATCTATGCAGGGCGTCCCACATTGATAGCCGGAGGCGCCAACCGTAGTTACCGCCCTTCCGAATTCGGTTGATCTCGTCATCGCAATGGGGGCCGTTCTCGGTCTCGAGCAG
>JBOGWW010000240.1:0-2098 GCA_050693655.1 Actinomycetota bacterium
GGTCCACGCCTTGCTCGGAGAGAACGGCGCCGGCAAATCGACGTTGATGAACGTTCTCTACGGCCTCTACGAACCGACCGAGGGCGAGATCCTGGTCGACGACAAACCCGTCACTTTCAAGAGTCCCGGCGACGCCATTGCCTCGGCGATCGGCATGGTTCACCAGCACTTCATGCTGGTTCCCGTCTTCACGGTGACCGAGAACGTGATGCTCGGGGTCGAGCCGACACAGAACCTGGGGATGCTGGACAAACGGGCGGCGCGCACGAGGCTCGTCGACCTGTCGGAGAAATTCGGGCTCAAGGTCGATCCGGACGCCAGGGTCGAAGACCTGCCGGTGGGCGTACAGCAGCGGGTCGAGATCCTCAAGGCTCTGTACCGCAAGGCGGACTGCCTCATTCTCGATGAGCCGACCGCGGTCCTGACGCCAGACGAGATCGACGATCTGATAGAGGTCATCGAAACGCTCAAGGCCGCGGGTGTCTCGATCATCTTCATCTCGCACAAATTGAAAGAGGTCATGGCGATTGCGGATCGCATCACCGTGTTGCGCCGCGGCGAGGTGGTCGGATCCACTACGCCGCAAGAGACCGACGAACAACAGCTCGCCGAGATGATGGTGGGCCGGTCGGTCCTTCTAACCGTCAGCAAGCAGCCCGCCGCGCCGGGTGATCCGGTCCTCGAGGTCTCCGAGCTGGAGGTGCTCGACGACCGCATGCACCGTGCGATCAAAGGGGTCGGTTTCGAGGTGCGCAGCGGCGAGATCCTTGCGATCGCCGGTGTTCAGGGCAACGGTCAAACCGAGCTCGTCGAGGGCCTCACCGGGATGCGCCGCGTGGAGGCAGGAAGGGTCAGGCTGAACGGAAGGGACGTCACGGGCAGCTCTCCCAAGCGGCTGTTCGAGATGGGGATGGCGCATGTGCCCGAGGATCGCCAGGAAGACGGGCTTGTCACCTCGTTTCCCATCAAGGACAACTTGATACTGAACACCTATCAGAACGAGCCCTACTCCAGGGGCATCGTAATGAACCGCGCGGCAATCGATTCGAGTGCAGACAGGCTCGTGAAGGATTTCGACGTCCGCACACCTTCAATCGAGGTAAGCGCCTCGGCGCTCTCGGGAGGCAACCAGCAGAAGGTGATCGTTGCGCGTGAGTTCTCGCACTCGAACAACTTGCTGATCGCGTCCCAGCCCACACGCGGTCTCGACGTGGGCTCGATCCAGTACATCCACGGCCAGATCGTCGCCAAGCGCGACGAGGGGGCGGCGGTGATGATCGTGTCCTCGGAGCTGGACGAGATTCTGGCACTCGGGGATCGCGTCGCGGTGATGTACGACGGCAGGATCATCGGCGTCCTCGAGGGAGGCGAGGCCACGCGCGAGCGCTGCGGGTTGTTGATGGCGGGCTTGAGCGATGAGGGGCCGGACGGAATTCCGCCGCCGCGGCCGGTTGTGCCCGAAACCGAACCGCCGCCGCCGGCAGCGCCCTCGGGAGAGGAACCCAGGTCTTGAAGACCGACGCTCCTCCCGCGGAGCCAAAGAAGGTCGAGACCACGCGTCCGAAGACGCGGTCGATAGTCGTCGACGCCGTGCTCATTCCGCTGCTTGCCCTGTTCAGCGCGCTGCTCTTCGGGGGAATCGTGATGATCTTCTCCAACTCGGAGGTGGCGCGCGCTTGGGCATCGGTCGGACGCAATCCCGGTAACGCCCTCAGCATGTCGTGGGAACTCGTCAGCTCCGCCTACGGGGCGCTCTTCGAAGGCGCCTTCGGCAATCCCACGGCGATAAGCGAGACCCTGCTTGCCTCCACACCCCTGATTCTGGCGGGACTGTCGGTCGCGCTCGCGTTTCGGGCCGGACTGTTCAACATCGGGGCCGAGGGCCAGATCATCGCGGGCATGCTTGCGTCGTCTTGGGTCGGGTTCACCTTCGATTTGCCGGTGGCGATCCATCTGCCGCTGGCGCTCGTTGCCGGGTTCGTGGGGGGCGCCTTCTGGGGCTCGATCGCCGGTTTTCTGAAGGCCAAGACGGGTGCTCACGAAGTCATAACGACCATCATGCTGAACTTCATCGCCTTGAACTTCTTGACCTTCTTCC
>JBOGWW010000241.1:0-6939 GCA_050693655.1 Actinomycetota bacterium
AGGCGCGCCTGGCCAACCTGGACGAGGACACCCCCGTGATCTTTGCGCTCGACCAAGAGGACCGCAACCAGCAGGTTTGGGGTTTCACCAAGTTGTCGGGTAACACCTCTCGCTACGGATTGCCCGATGGAATGCTCGATCGGGGCTACATGTACCTGGGTTCGATCGAGAACCTGCTCGAAGGGTCGCCGACGGATCCTCAAGGGCAGGCCGTAGAGCAGGGTTCGTGTGACCCCGAGGAGGCCAAGGAAGCACTCTCGGGCGACATCTACACCGCCCTGTCGCGCGAGACGCTTTGCGACGTGCAGGAGAACGCTCGGGGCGAGCCGGTAATCGTCGCCGCTCAAGCGTTCAACCGCGATGGTTTCAACGCCGAGGCGGCGGCGGCCACCGAGAGCGACGCGAGTTTCGGCGATGCCACGGTCTGGGCGGTGGCCGGCGGCGAGGTGACCGTCGTGGCTGGCGGCCAGCTGCCCGCGGCCGAGGGGCGGGACGGCGACTCGTCCCCGTTGCACCTGCTGAGGGTCGTGTTCGGCTTCTTGCTGCTGGTGCTTCCTGGTGCCCTGGCGTTTCGTTTCTTCGTCGCCGACGGCGATCGCGTGGCCGAGGGCCTGGGCATGGTGCCGGCACTCAGCCTGCTCTTGACCTCGCTGATGGGAGTCGTCGTCGTGGCGGCGCTCCGAGCGCCCTTCGACGCGGCCGTGGCCTGGACCACGCTCGCTTTAACGGTGCTCCTGTGCGCGGGGCTTCGATGGTTCTCGCGGCGGCGAACAAGCTCCGCATGACCGCGGCGGTGGCCGCAGTCACTGCGACATGCGCCAGTCGGTGGCCGGCCAATTAGCGACGAGGAGGATGTCCAACAGGCCGGGCTAACCGATGCCCAGCGCGAGGACGTCGCGATAGTGGCGCGCGGCGGCGCCGTCCAGATCGTGGGCCAGGTGTCGCAGCGGGTTCTCGGTTACGGCTTCACGTTCATCGCATTTCGCATCCTGGGACGGCTGTCCTTCGGGCTGTATCGCCAGGTCGTACAGATCCTGGCGATAGGCGCGCAGCTGGGCTTGATCGGTTACAACTACGCGGCGATGCGCTGGGTGGCTCGAGCGCGTGCGTCCGGCGAACTCGGGGGGGTGAGGGGGGCCGCGCGCGTAGCGCTCACCTGCTCGGGGATGGCCTCGGTGATCGTCGTTCTCGTGGTGCTGGTGTTCGCGGAACCGATTGCTTCAGTGTTCGGGGACGACCCCTCAGAGATCGACGATCTCGCTTTCCTCTTGCGAGTCGGGGTGCTTTACGTGCCCCTGTTCGCCATGATGCAGGTGCTGCGCTATACGACTCAGGGGTTCAAGACGATGGGGCCCTCGGTCGTGGCGGGCAACATCGTCCAGCCGGGCGCCCGTTTCCTGATCGGTGTATCGGCGCTGGTAGTTGGCTACTTCGTCCTGGACGCCCAGAGCAGCGATCTGTTGATCGCGGCCGTCGTCACCCTGATCGTCAGCGCGGGATTGGGCATGGTCACCGCCGGTTGGTACCTCCGTCGCATGCTCTCGGTGGAGGAACGCCGGGCCGAGGCCGTGACGGAGTACGGTCCCATGACCCGCTTCGCCCTGCCGCAGGCCGGCGCTTCGCTGCTGGGCGTCCAGTCCATCGGCCTCGGCGTCCTCGTTCTGGGAGCCTTCGGATCCACCACCGACGTCGGTCTGTTCGCCATCGCGCTGTCCTTGCAGGGCCCGGGGACGGTCTTTCTGAGTGGGATCGTCAATATCTGGGCGCCCGTCGTTTCCGACTTGCACGAGAGGGGCGAGATCCATCGGCTCGGTTCGCTCTACCAGACCATCAACCGCTGGATCGCAACCTTCTCGTTCCCGGTGTTCGCCGCGCTCCTGATCGTTCCGGAGCTGTTCGTGGGGTTGTTCGCCGGACCGGAGGGCCGGGGGGCGGAGGCCGTCGTGGCGATCCTGGTCTTCGGGAACCTGTTCTATACCGGGACCGGCCCCACCGGCTACGTGATCTCGATGACCGGGCGGCCGGGACTCAACTTCATCAACTCGATCGTCACCGTGGTGCTCTATCTCGCGCTGGGTGCCTGGCTGGTACCCATGGACGAGCCACTCGGTGGGGCCGTCGGCATGGCCATTACCGATTCGATCGTCACCGCCCTGGTGAACACCGCGCGCGTGATCCAGGCCAAGATCCTCGTGGGCATTCAGCCCTTCGGCCGGACCTTTTACAAACCTGTGGTCGCGACCCTCGCGGGTGCGGCGGTGCTGGCGCTGTGGAAGTTCGCGCTGGGAACTTCGATTCCCAGCGAGCTCGCGGGGCTGACCCTCGCCGCGGTCGTGTACCTCGCGGCCCTCAGGGCCATGGGTCTGGACGCGGAGGAGCGCATGGTCATCAACCGGGTACGAAAACGCGCCTTCAAGAAAGGCAAGAAGGCCGACGCAGGAGAAGAATCGCAGTCGTAGCAAAGTGGAGGATCTGACTACCTCGGCAAGATACGGGTCCACCGTAGGATGCGCGCCGTGAAGACCGATCGCGGGCTCGAAATGATCGACCGTCTCCCCTCGCACGACCCGGGGGACCGAGCGCGGCTGCTCTGGCTCGGAGCGGGTGCCTCGCTGGCCTTCGGACTGGTCGCCTGGGGGACCGGAACGCTGGCGGGAGGAGTGCTGGCCTGGTGGGCGTTCATGCTGAGCGCGCTGCTCGTGGCCTTCGTGCTCCCCCTGCCTCTCGCCCTGGCCTCGCCGCTGTTCATGGGGCTCTTCGGCTGGCTGGTGGACATGTTGCCCACGATCATCCTGGTCGGTTGGTTCGCGGTGGTTCTGAGATGGGCGCTCACGCTGCTGCGCGACGGTCGATGGCCTCGCTGCGGCCGGTGGATGTGGCTGCCGCTGGGACTGGCGGCGTGGACGATGCTGGGAATCCTGGTCATCCCCCGGGCCGACTTCCGTCATTTCCTCCTTCTGGTCGCGATCCAGGTACTGATCAGCGGTGTGCTGCTCGCGGTGGTCGACGTGCTCCGAGCGTTCGACGACAGAGTGCGCGTCGTCTCCGCCCTGACGCTGTTCGTAGTGGTCCTCTCGGCCGGCGTTCTGCTCGAATGGATCGGACTTCCGATAGAGGAGATGCAGAACCGAGAGGTCAGTACCCGCGTTGAGGAGGCCTACGGACTCGATGCCTTTCCCAACGCGATCGGGATGACGAACTACGTGCGCGCGAAGCACGCCGGCGCCGCCCAGCTCCGCAGGAGGGTTCAGCGGCTGGCCGAGCGCACTCCCGGGCTGCCAGAGGTGTCTGTTTACGCGCCACCCTTCACCGCCTTCGAAACGAGCATCGTGGTGAGATTCGAGGGCTCCGCACGCGCCTTCGAGGACGCTCTGCGGCCTCTCGACATCGACCTTCTGTACGACAACGTGGGGTTGGCCCCCATGAACACCGTCCCCCGGCTCCGGTCCTTTCCGCGCAACGCCCTTACCTACGCGGGTGTGTGTGTCGCGCTCTTTCCCCTGGCCTTCTACCTCGTGTGGGTGGGCGGCCGGCGTCGCCGGTTGCTGGGCTGGGCTGGGGTGGCTTCCTGTCTCTTCGGCGCGGGGTTCTCCCTGGCGCGCGGAGCCTGGGTCGCGATTCTGATAGCGATCCTCTACCTGATGATCGACGGTCGGTTGTCGTGGCGGAGGAAGGGCCAGATGCTGGGGGCGTTCCTCGTGGCCGCCGCCCTGGTAACGGCCTTCTACCTCTCGAAATACGGGGTCGACCCGGTGACGGGAAGGGCCGGGGCTCGAGGCAGCATCGGCACACGGCAAACCGTGTATCAGGAGACCGTGGGTGTACTGCAGGGCAAGCACATCCTGCTCGGTTACGGGACGACCAAGCCGCGCGCGGAGGGGGGCGAAGAGCGAGGCCGGTACGTTCCGCGCGCCGGAACCCACTCGACCTACCTCAACTACCTGTTTCGAGCCGGGGTGGTCGGCGGACTGGCGATCGTCGCGCTGTACGCCATCTCCTGGTTGCACGCGCGCGCGGCCGCCCACGCTCGGGAGGGGCGCGAACGGCTCTTCGGCATCCTTCTGGCCGCGGCCATCTTCAGCCTCGCCGCCCACGCCGCGATCCTCAGTCTCTACGTGGAACCGACCTATACCCTGACCGTGTCGCTGCTATTGGCTCTGGGAATGGCCGGAGCCACGGACCTGTCTCGCTCGGTCCTGCCCTGGCGCAACCGCAGGCGGCCCGCGAGCGAGCTCCCTGCGCAATCCGGCAGTTCGTAGCGGATGCAGTCGCGGCGAGCGATTCAGAAGAGCCTCAGGACCACCTTCGAACCCGGACCCCGCTGGTGGACGAAGCGCGCGCTGTTGCGCGCCCGACAGGCCCTGCATGCACCCTCGCTGCTCCTCGGCGGGGGGTTGGACCGGCCCGTGTTCGTCATCGGGGCCCCCCGCTCGGGGACCTCGTTGCTGTTTGCCATCTTGCGGTCCTCGAGCCGGTTCGCCCACTGGCCGGGGGAGGCTCACGAGGTCTGGGAGGCCCACTACCACCCCGCCTTGCGTGGCTGGGAGTCAAACGTTCTCGATCGCTCGGATGTGACTCCCGAGGCCGCTGCCTACATTCGCAGGCAGTTCTTCTTGATCGCGGGTTCGAGACGCCGCTTCATCGACAAGACCCCGCGCAACGCGCTGCGTTTCGATTTCCTCGAGACGCTGTTCCCCGAAGCGCGCTACGTGTACCTGAGGCGCGACGGCCGCGAGAACGTGAACTCGTTGATTAACGCGTGGCGGACGCCTCGTTACCGGACCTACCGCCTGCCCGAGCCTCATTCGATCCCCGGGGTCGACCCCGCGTGGTGGAAGTTCGTGCTGTATCCGGGATGGCGCGGCGATTCGAGGGGGCCTCTCGAGGTCGTGTGCGCCCGGCAATGGTCGATGTGCAACGATCACGCGCGGGCCGCTGCGGAGCGCATCGATGAGTCCCGCTGGACCGACATCCGCTACGAGGAGCTCGTCGCCGACCCCGAAGCGGCCATCGGTCGCGTGCTGGAGGCTCTCGAGCTGCCCTACGAGGACCGTGTCCGGAGGAGGGCCGAGGCCGCAGGCTCCACGCCGGTAAACGTCGTCACGCCGCCGGAGCGAGGGAAATGGCGCAAGGAGAACCCAGCCGAGATCGAATCGATCCTCCCCCTCATCGAGCCGACCATGGGGGCTCTCGGCTACCCCCTCGAACGCTGAGCCTACAGGTAGCCGAGATCCTTGAGGTGCTGCTCCACGACCGCCTCCTCCTCCCGGCTCATTCCCGACTCGCTACCCGCTCGCGAGGAGACCTCCTCGATGTACTTCTCGAGCTCTCTGGCGACCTCGGGATAGCGCGCGTAGAGGTTGTGCCTCTCGTCGGGGCCCTCGGAACCGCCGTTGAGCTTGTAGAGGGCCGGCCGGCCGCCCCCCGGCCTGAGCAGCTTCCAGTCCGGCCTCCGGGCCCCCGCGATGCGTTTGCCCTCCAGCTTGACCCCGACCGCCTCCATGTAAGCGGGCTCCTCGGCCAGGGGCTCGCCCTCCATCAGGGGCCGGACGCTGCGCCCGTCGATCCCCTCAGGAACCCGGATGCCGGCGAGGTCGGCGAGCGTCGGCAGGAGGTCGATGTGTCTGACCTGGTCGCCGACGACCCCGGGCGAGATGCCGGGGCCGGACACGATCAGCGGCACCCTGACGAGGTGCTCGTGCAGGGCGAACCCGTGTCCGACCGCCTGGGCAGAGAGCTTCCGGTCGAGGTAGGGGAACCAGCCCTTGGGTTTGAGCACCTTCCTGGCCTTGCGACTGATCCGGTTCAGCAGCACCTCGTACTGCCCGTCGGGATATTCCTCGCCGTGGTCGCCCGATAGCACCACGATGGTGTTGTCGTCGAGGGCCTCGAGGACCGGACCAAGCCGCTCGTCGCTCGCCCTGACCACCGCCTCGTAGCCGGCTCTGTCCCACTGCTTGACGTAATCGGGTGGAGGCCGGAAGGGCCGGTGCACCTCCCAGACGTGCAGCAGCATGAGCCAGGGCTCCGAGTAGCCGGACATGCGACCCAGGACCTCGTCGCGCCATCCGAAGAAGGGGGCCCGGTAGCCTTCCCGGTGGTGGACCTCGTCGAAGCCCCGCAGCACTCCGGTCTCCGGCAGCAACGGACCGGTCACTTCCGCGTGGGTGTGATAGCCCGCGCGCCCGAAGGCCTCCGCCATCGTGGTCACGTCCGGAGACAGGCGGTAGCCCTGAAGCCCGCGGACCCCGTGCTTCGGCGGGTAGCAGCCGGTGAGTATGGAGGAAAACGAGGGGGTCGTCGTGGTCGCGGTGCAGACGCACTGGCGGAACGACGCGCCCCGCGCCCCGTGGGCGTCGAGGTTGGGTGTGGGGATGCGGTCATCGAGCACCGCGTCCGCCCGCAGCGAGTCGACGAACAGCATGAATAGGTTGGGTGTGGTCACTCGAGCTCCCGTTTGATTTCCAAGCCGGCGCGCATCCTATCGAGATGAGGGCTGCCGTCCGTCCGGCCCGGTCCCTGGGTTCCGGAAGCGTTCCGCTATCCTCGTCGGCAAGTACCGAACGGATCGCAAGCTGGGGGGGGCCGTGCCAGTGGCTGCAGAAGCGGGATCGGAGAGGGATAGAGCGGCGATCCGGGAGAGGATCGACGGCTTTTCGCGGTGGCACTACGAATTCGATCTGCGCGGCGAGAGGACCCCCATCCACCCGCCGAATCGAGCTAACGCACACCGCGAAAGGAAGCACCATTTTTTCGATCCGCTCGTGGAGCTCTGCGGCGGATCGCTTCGGGGCAAGCGCGTTCTCGACCTCGGATGCAACGCGGGCTTTTGGTCGCTCGAGGCCCTCGACAGAGGGGCGGATTTCGTTCTCGGGATCGACGGTCGAGACATGCACATCGAACAAGCCGAGTTCGTATTCGAGGTAAAGGAAATCGATG
>JBOGWW010000242.1:0-4166 GCA_050693655.1 Actinomycetota bacterium
CCGCAGGACGGCAGCATTTGCACCGACGGAACCTTTGACCGCTTCGAGTTCAAGGTCAGGAGCAAGAACAGGCCCGCGGGCACCTACTCGCTGAGCGTGACGGGTTCGGGCAGCGAGACCGCCACCGCGGTGTCTACGTTCACCGTCGCCTACAAGAAGTAGCAACCGCGGATTGCACCCAGGAGTGTGCCTCGGCCCGCAACGAAGCTAGGGGGTTGTCTTGAGAAGCACGAGACGGAGTGTGTTTGGCGTGCTCGGCGCGGCTGCGCTGGCACTCGGCAGCACGGTCGCGCCCGCGGCCGCACAGAACGAGACCACGATCACCGTCGACACCACCAGCATGGCGGTGGACTTCGGCGGAGCCCAGCAGGTCACCGATCTGCCCGGCCCCGACGGCAAGACCTCGCTGCGCGAGGCGACGATCGCCTCCACGAACACGGCCGGTCCGGAGACGATCGCCTTCGACATACCTACGACCGAGCCCGGGTTCGCGGGAGACGAATTCGTCCTCAATTACGTCCCGGCCACCAGGGCCGAGCAGCTCACCCTCGGAGACGACGGCACGACCATCGACGCCACGACTCAGCCCTCGGGTCATCCGATCACGGTCGAGGGCAGCCCCGCCGCGGTGGACGAGTTCCTCCACGGGCTGTTGCTCGACTCCTCGGACAACGCGGTCATCGGACTGGAACTTCGCCTCTACGGGGTGGGGCTCGGCGTCAGGGGCTCCGGTAACGAGATCAGAGGTTCCTCGTTCCGGGCGAACCTCGACGGCGTCAACGCCTCCGGAGACGGCCACGTGATCGCGGACAACGCCAGCGTCGACAACGAGCGCACCGGAATCGACCTCTTCGCCAGCAGTGATGTCACGCACGACGACGTTGTGGTCTCGGGCAACACGATCGCGCGCAACGGCACGGGCGGGCTGCATCACGAGGGCCAGGCCGGCATCTTCACGGACAACACGGTCACCGGCAACGGAGGGTGGGGCCTGGACCTGTTCGGGACGGGAACGGTCTCCGGCAACACCATCACGGGCAACGCCGCCGACGGGGTCATGCTGTTTGAATTTTCGACTCGCACGGTCCGCTACACGATCTCCCGCAACTCCATCTCCGAAAACGGAGACCTGGGCATCGACCTCGCGCCCTCCTTCGGCGTCTCCAAGAACGACGGCAAGGACAAGGACGGCGGGGCCAACGACACGCTCAACTTCCCCGACTTCAAGCACGCCACGGACAACGGGACGACGACCGAGGTAGACGGAAGAGTCCCGACTCCCGATCCCGAATCGATCACGATCGAGATCTTCGTCAACGATGCTCCGGACCCGTCGGGCAACGGCGAAGGTGAGACCTTCGTGACTACTGCAACGCCGGATGCAAAGGGCCGTTTCACCGCCTCGCTTCCGGGTGGGCTCACGGGTAGGTACCTAACCGCAACATCGACGGACGCGGCCGACAACACCTCGGAGTTCTCCCAGGCCATTGAGGTTCGTACGGGTAAGTGAACTGGAAAACGACGAAAGTGAGGGTGGCATCATGACACGTAGAACAATCGCGGGGATCGGACTGTTCGCGCTGATCGCAGGGATCTTGGCGGCGACGCCGGGTACCAGCTTGGCGGCCAAGGACAAGGAGATCCTGCTCCAGTCGCAGTTGAGTGGTGATCAGGTGGTGCAGGGGGGCGATCCCGACGGAAGCGGCGTCGCCACGATCCTCGTCGACGCCAAGGACGGCGTGGCGTGCTTCGACGTCCAGACCACCAACGTGGACACACCGATCACCGGGTACATCTACAGCGGGTCGGCGGGCACCATCGGATTTCGCCAGGTGCTCCTCTTCGAGAACAGTCAAGAAGCTTCCGTGAACGGTTGCGTGCCGGCCGACCGAAAAACGCTCCGGAAGATCGGCCGTAATCCCGAGCAGTACAACCTCGCGGTCAGCAACGACGGCTTCCCGGCGGGAGCGATCCGCGGGCAACTGGAACCGACCACCTAGATCTACGACTCACCCATCAGAGCTTGCGCGGGGTCAGGATGCAGAACTCGTTGCCCTCCGGGTCGGCGAGCACCGTCCAGGTCACGTCGGGATCGCGCTCCTGCCCGATCTCGACGTGCACCGCGCCGAGTGACAGCGCGCGCTCGACCTCGGCGTCCTGGTCGTCGGGATTCAGATCGAAGTGCATCCGGTTCTTGCCGGCCTTGGCGTCGGGCATAGCTCCTCTCCGGTTCATGCTCCGTCCTGGCCCTCAGTGGTAACGCAGAATTCGTTGCCCTCGGGATCCGCCATGACCGTCCAGGACGCGTCCTGCGGCGTGCCTATGTCGATGATCGCGGCGCCCAGCTCGATCAAGCGGTCGACCTCCGCGGCGCGGTCGTTGGTGGTTATGTCGAGGTGAACTCGGTTCTTTCGCTGCTTGGACTCCGGCACCTTGATGAACAACAGCGGCGTGGCCGGCCCCATCGCCGGTTCGATCCAGAAGTAATCGTCGCCCCGCTGCACGGTCTCGTAGCCCAGCGCGCGCGACCAGAACTCGCCCACCCGAGACGGGTTGGAGCAATCGAAGGTCACGGAGTGAATCCTGCTCGTCACGACTTCTCTCTATCAGTGGCCGGTGAAGCTCGCCTTCCCCGGGCCCTTCTCGGCGAAGGACTCCATGCCGATCATCTGGTCCTCCGTCGAGAACAGCGCGGCGAAGGCCTGACGCTCGAGCGTCAGCCCCGTGCCCATGTCCACGTCCACACCCTGTTGAATGGCCTGCTTGGCGGCCATCAACGCCACCGTGGGGCCCGCGGCGTAGCCGCCGGCGAGCTCGAGGGCGCGCTCGTAGACCCCGTCGGGAGGGGCAACTTCGTTCACCAAGCCGATCGCCAGGGCCTCGTCCGCGCCGACGAAGCGACCCGAGTAGATGATCTCCTTGGCCCGGCCGACTCCCACGATGCGGGGCAGACGCTGGGTACCTCCGGCCCCCGGAATGACGCCGAGCAGTATCTCGGGTTGCCCCAACTGCGAGTCCTCCGCGCAGATGCGCAGGTCGCACGCGAGTGCGAGCTCGCAACCACCGCCGAGGGCATAACCGTTGATCGCAGCGATCGTGATCTGTGGGAGTTGCTCGAGCCGCGTGTAGACGTTCTGAAAGCGCCCGATGTAGCGATACATGGTGGTCGTGTTCTGGCCGGACATCTCCTTGATGTCGGCGCCGGCGGCGAAGACTCGTTCCCCACCCCAGACCACGACGGCGCGGGCGCTCTCGTCAACCGCCAGCGCGTCCACAGCCTCGCCGATCTCGGTCGCCACCTGCTCGTTTAGCGCGTTGACCTTGGGGCGGTCCAGCCTGATGGTGGCAACTCCGCCGTTGGACACCTCGTAGTTCACGAACTCGCCCACGCAATCGCCTCCGAGAGATAGTCGCGATCGATTCCGGTTCAAACTTACGTCGTAGCCCTGTCGTTGGTATGAACGACCGTTCGATAGCGTATGTCACTCAGGCGTGAATCCACGAGGGAGGAACTCGCGTGCCCGACAAACTGCTCGACCAGCTCGTCGAATGGCTTCGCATCCCGTCGATCTCGTCGGGAGGAGGCGATCCGCAGGACCTCGTACGTGCTGCCGAGTGGGCACGCAACTACATAACCGCCGCGGGGGGAGAGGCAGAGGTCGTTGCGGGCGATGTGAACCCTCTTGTCGTCGGCGACTTGCGTGCGGCCGACCCCGATGCTCCGACCGTTCTGATCTACGGTCACTACGACGTGCAGAGCGCCGATCCGGTCGAGGCCTGGACCACTCCCCCCTTCGAGCCCGAAATCCGTAACGATCGCCTCTACGGACGAGGGGCGGCCGACGACAAGGGCAACTTCTTCCCCTTGCTATACGTCGCCTGCGAGCTCGCCAGGGAGGGCCGGCTTCCCGTGAACGTGCGCGTCCTGATCGAGGGCGAGGAAGAGGCCGCCGGCGACAGCGTCGTCAACCGGGTCCTGGCCGACGAGCGCGGTGCGGACGTGGCCATCGTCTTCGACAGCGAGATGCTGGACGACTCGACCCCGGCGATCACGCTCGGCGTGCGCGGCATCGTTTCCGTGGCGGTCGACGTCCGCACGGCTCGGGCCGATCTGCACTCGGGACTGTTCGGGGGCACCGTGCTGAATGCCACCCATGCACTCACCC
>JBOGWW010000243.1:0-5426 GCA_050693655.1 Actinomycetota bacterium
ACGTATTCGCGCAGGGTGTAGAAGTCCTCCCCGCGCGCCCCGGTGGGTTGCCTGCGGGCGGTCGAGGCGACACTGCGGCGCTCACCCATGTCCCGCCCCGTCGAGAGCCTCTCGAACTTCGGGTGCACGAGGAAGCTCGAGATACCGAGGGCCCGCCAGCGGACCCGAGCCAGCCCGAAGGGATCGACGAACCCCACCTGCAGGGGTCCCACCTCGTAGCGACCCCGTCGTACCGCCTTCATCGCAAAGCCGGCCTTGCGCCGGCCGGTTGCCTCGATCCCATGCACCGCGAAGCGGGCGTTGCCCGAGAGGCCGGGAGGAAGCTTGTCCTCCAGCAGCAGGAGCGGGGCCGCCCCGCGCCCCTCGTTGCGCAACTCGATGCTCACCGTGACGGGCTGGTTTTGCGCCGCGCGCGGGGGCGTGACCTTGCGCCGGAGGTGCAGATCGTGGCGGCCGAACCGGACCACGCCGACGGCCACCAGCACCAGGACCAGGAGAGCGAAGCCCAGTTGCTCGACCGGTCCGGCGCCGAAGGCCCGACCCGCGATCATCAGCGACAGCGCGGTCACGAGAACGAGATAGCCCCTGGCGGTTGGCACGGCGGCGAGCTCCTAGGCCTGTTCGCGCGCGGGGATCGGCACCCGGCCGAGCAGCGACTCCAGCACGTCCTCGGCACTCGCCGCCCTCATCTGGGCTTCGGGGGAGAGCAGGATCCGGTGAGCCAGAACCGGGACGGCCAGGTCCTTGATGTCGTCGGGCACCACGTATTCGCGGCCCCGGCTTGCGGCCATGGCGCGCGCGGCCTTGAGCAGGTAGAGAGAGGCGCGCGGGCTGGCGCCCAGATAGACGTCGGGATGGTCGCGCGTCGACTCGGCGAGCTCGACGATGTAGTGCTTGAGGCTCGCCGCCACGTGCACGTCGTGGGCCATCTTGGTGAGCGTGATCACCTCGCCCGCGTCGGTCACGGCGTTGAGTTCTTCGAGCGGCGAACGGGTGCCGTGCGTGTCGAGGATCTCGAGTTCGGAATCGCGCGCCGGATAGCCGACCGACAGGCGCATCATGAAGCGGTCGAGCTGCGACTCCGGCAGGGGGTAGGTGCCCTCGTGCTCGATCGGGTTCTGGGTGGCGATGACCATGAAGGGTGCCTCGAGCTCGTGGGTCACGCCGTCGACCGTGACCTGGCGTTCCTCCATGCACTCGAGCAGCGCACTCTGGGTCTTGGGAGAGGCGCGGTTGATCTCGTCGCCCAGACAGATGTTGGCGAACACGGCCCCCCGCTTGAAGCCGAAGGCGCCGGTGGTCTTGTCCCACACGTTGACCCCGGTGACGTCGCTGGGCAGCAGGTCGGGTGTGAACTGGATTCGCTGCCAGGTGCAGCCCAGAGTCTTGGCGAGCGATTTCGCCAGCATGGTCTTGCCCACGCCGGGCACGTCCTCCAGGAGCAGATGTCCTTCTGCGATCAGGGCTACGAGCGAGAGGCGAACGACCTCGTCCTTCCCCTGGATGGTTCGTTCGATGTTGTCGGCGATGCGGTCGAAGGACGATTGAAAGTACGAGAAGTCGGTCACACCCTCGGTCATTGAGGCTCCGTTCTAGGCCTGGCGCTTGGTCACCGTTTGCCGGTACCTCTTACTAATGTAGTAGGCCCCTTCATCCCCTGCCGGCGAGACTCGTTAACCCTAGCAAGGCTAGGGTTTTTTCGGACCCGCTTTCAGGGGCGTTAGTTTCCTTTCCACTTCGACGTGCAATCAAAATGATCAAAGGGAGGAACCATGGCGGGATGGGGCGACGACCCCGAGCTCGAGCGACTGCGTGAGTTGGTCGATTCTGGGTGGGAGGTTACCGACATCAGCGAGGAGGCCGGCGCCGGGGGGCCGGCCGACACCGTCACCGTCACCAAGGGGGCAGAGACCGTCTCCGTGACCTCGGATCACCTCGCTTTTCACCGCTACGTCGAGTACCTGAGGGAGGAGCGGAGAGGTTAGTTGGAACGCGAACCGCAAGCCTCGCCTCTCCGACGAGCACGACAATGAACGGGCGGTGGCTTGGGGGCTGGCTATACTTTCGAGCATCTTGGGAAGAGTGCTCGTACTCAACGTCTCTTACCAGCCGCTGTGTGTGGTGCCCGTCCGGCGGGCACTCGTACTCGCCCTGACTCAAAAGGCCGAGGTCCTCCATAGCAACGGCCATGTGTACCGGAGCGAGCACCTCCAACTGGCCGCACCCACAGTGGTGCGGCTGAATTATTTCGTGAAGGTCCCCTATCGTGCGCGGGCCTCCTTATCGCGACGCGCGGTGATGGTGCGCGACGACTACGAGTGCCAGTACTGCGGCCGGAAGGCCGAGAACGTCGATCACGTGGTGCCCCGTAGCAGGGGAGGCTCTCATAGCTGGGAGAACGTGGTCGCGGCCTGCAAGGCCTGCAACTCCCGCAAGGAGAACCGTAGCATCGACGAGGTCGGCTACCGGCTCAAACGGAGGCCCGAGGCCCCGCACGAGAGCGTCTGGATCGTCGTGGCCGTGGACCGCGTGGACCCGAGCTGGGAGCAGTACCTCCGCCTGCCGCACAAGCTTCGCCACCGCAGGAACCGGAGACTCGAGGTCTCCCTGGCCTGAGGGCTTGTCTCTGTTCGGTTGAAACCCGCGGCGACGGGGTGAGTGGGTAGCGTCTGTGACCTTTGGGGGCCGCTTCGGGTTGGTTGCTCACTCTTTCGACCGTTGACGACGGTGGGCGTCGTTTTTGGTCGATCGTCTGGCCGTGGCCTCTCTGAGCGGCGAGGTCGCTGAAGTGGGACCGGATAGCGGTGTGATTCGCACCGTTTTTGGGTTGGACCTCGGACCACAGGCCTCCATCACCTTTTTTCGGCCGCTCCGCCCGACGGTTGTGTCCCTTTCGCCCCGCCTCTGAACTGAACATCAGTCACAGGAACAACATAGGCAACAGAATTACAAAAGTGTGATTCGGCCGTAAACGTTGACTCCGGGGAGCTCTGAGGCTTAAATTGCCCTTCAAGTGGAGCGTAATGGAGGGAAAGGGGGAGTTGGGGAGGACTCTACATCGCCCCCTGCCCCTGCCCCTCCAGGACTCGCCGCTCGAGGCACGGCAACAAGACGCAGCCAGACGACGAGACGCAAACAGATGGGGAAGCGTTGTCGTTCACCGGGGAATACCGCCACACGATCGACACGAAGGGGCGCTTGATCGTCCCTTCGCGGCTGCGGGATGAACTGGTCGAGGGCAGGGTCGTCCTCACCACCTGGCCCGACGGGTGCATCGCGCTGTGGTCGGGCGAGGGCTGGAAGGAGTTCGAAGCCAAGCTGCTGACCCAGAGGGGCAGCAGCCAGGACGCCCGCAAGGTCGTGAGGACCTTCGCCGCCAGCGCCTTCACCGACGAGGTCGACCGGCAGGGGCGCATCTCGGTCCCCGGACACCTGCGGGAGCAGGCCGGCATCGACAAGGACGTCGTCGTGGTCGGCGCGCTCGATCACGCCGAGCTGTGGGCTCCGGAGCGGCTCGATCTGGGACGGGCCGAGATGGACGAGCTGAACGAGCTGGTCGAAGGAATGAGCTTCTGAGAACAGAGCGCGATCGCTCGGCGATCGCCGGGATCGAAGGAGGTGCGAGGTGGCGAAACTGATCAACGCAGTTATCGGGACGAGCCCGGAGCGAAGCGTCGGGCTGGCTCGAGAGGTGTCGCAGGGACTCGTCCTCCTCGCGCTCGCCGGCGCGTCGGTGGGTGGCCTGCTCGGCATGATCGCAATCGCAACCCGGGCCCTGGGCGGCTAGGACAATGGATTCACCGTGGCTCACGATCCGGTACTCGCAGAAGAGGTCGCCCAGGCCCTCCTCCCTTCGCTGGAACATGGGGGAGTCCTCGTCGACGCGACACTCGGTCGCGCCGGGCACGCGCACCGTCTTCTCGACGCGGCCGAGGGCTTCGAGCTCGTCGGCCTCGACAGGGACCCCGACGCGTTGGAGGCGGCTCGGGCCGACCTCGCCGCGTATTCCGGTCGGATACGGCTCGTTCGTGACGACTTCAAGAACCTCGCGTCCGTACTGGAACGACTCGGGGTTGCGGAGGTGGCAGGAGTCCTTCTCGACCTTGGTGTTTCCTCACCCCAACTGGATGAAGCGCAACGGGGCTTCTCCTACCGAGCCCGAGGCCCCCTCGACATGCGAATGGATCCCACCACTGGAGCAACGGCCTACGACGTCGTGAACAACTACTCGAGCCGGGATCTCGCCGAAGTGATTCGCCGGTACGGCGAAGAACGTTTCGCGCGTCGAATCGCCGGCGCGATCGAACGCGCGCGTCCTATCGAGGACACCGTCACGCTCGCCGAGATCGTCAAGCAGGCCATCCCCGCAGCAACGCGCCGGACAGGTGGGCATCCCGCGAAGCGCACCTTTCAGGCGATACGCATCGAGGTCAACAAGGAGCTCGATGCGCTCGAGACGGTCCTGCCCGGGGCGGTGCAAGTGCTGCGTCCGGGCGGCCGTCTCGCGGTGCTCAGCTACCACAGCGGTGAGGACCGCATCGTCAAGCGCTTCTTCACCGCCGGGGCGCGGGGTTGCACCTGTCCGCCGGACTTTCCCGTATGCGTGTGCGGTGCCGAAGCCACGCTGCGGCTGGTGACCCGCAAGCCGGTGACGGCCGGCCGGATGGAACTCGAGCGCAACCCACGTGCGGCCTCCGCCCGCTTGCGAGTCGCCGAGAAGCTGGGGACCGAGGCCGCATGACCCCCCGCGCTCAAACAACCGCAGCCGCACCGGCGCGCGACCGCAAGCCTCGGCCGCGCAACCTGAAGGTGGTCAGGCGCAAGCGGCGGGGTTTGATCCAGCGCAGCGCCACGCGCAGGATGACCCCACTGGTTCTGGGTGGGGTGATCCTGGTGACCCTCCTCATCGCCACCGTCCTGCTGGAGCAGGTGCTGATGGCCCAGAGCGCGTTCAAGCTCGAGGAGATCCGGCGGCGCACCGCGAAGGCCGAGACGAGACACCAGGAGCTCGTTCTCGAGGCAACCCAGCTCGAGAACAAGGGCCGGATCGAGCAATACGCGATCAACCAGCTTGGTATGAGGGCCACGAACGCCACCACCAGCGAGTACATGGTTGCCGACATCGCGCTCACGACGGAAACCAAGCTGGCGCAAGAGGCCGACGAGGAAGAGCTCGACCTCACGGGAACCTCCGCGGCGGTGGTCACCGGCCAAGGAGAGGGGCCTTAAGTGGATCGCCGGAGCCGGGGCAACTCGCGATCACGGGGGTCGGGCCGCAGGAGGCCGGCCCCCGCTTCGCGCACGGTCGCCGGTCGCTCCGGGCCTCGCCACCTTCGCAGCGTCCCCGCGGGACGAACTCCGGCTCGCCGCAAGCGCCCCCCATCTCGCCGCCCCTCGCTGTCACCCCGCCGGTTGGTGGGCAGCTT
>JBOGWW010000244.1:0-2661 GCA_050693655.1 Actinomycetota bacterium
GCGCTCGGTCGGCTTCTCGTGGCCCTCGATCGAATCGTGGGCCGGGGCAACTGGGTCGTGGCCCTGACCGCAGACCACGGCTCGCAGCCGGGCCGCGGATACAGGATGGGGGTGTCGTCGGTCACCCATGCAGTGGCCGAACACTTCGGGGTCGAGCCCTCGGACCTGGTGCTCGAGGATCGTCCCTCCGGTTTTTGGCTGGACCGAGAGTTCGCCGCCGCGGAGGGCATCACGCCGGCGGAAGTGGCGTCCTTCATCAACGGCTACACGCTGGGACAGGACCTCGAGGAAGGCCACGGCCCCCCCGAGGGGTTCCGCAAGGGCGACCGGCTCTTCGCGGCGGCCTTCCCCACCGCGCTGCTGGACGAGATCTGGAAGTGCGCGCTCGAGAAAACCGAACCATGAGGCGGCTGGTCGCAGCCGTTGTCGTGGCGGTCCTCGCCGCGGGGGCGGCCGCGTACGCTCTGCGGCAAGACGATGATTCATCGGCCCGTGAGAGAGCGCAGGCGCCGACACTCGAGAAGATGGCCGGCGATGCCGGCGCCCAGATGATGGGCATGCTCAAGCGAGGAAACGTCCCCGGTCGCTCGGGCGACATCGCCCTGCTTCCCAAGCCACACTTCTACCTGGGTCCCGAGGGCGACCTGACCAACTACGAAACGGCCCGCCCTCCCACTTTCACCTCGCATCCGAATCCCTGGGATTACCTTGCGCGCATTCCGTTGGTCATGTACGGACCCGGCTTCGTCGAGGAGGGCAAGCGCTACTTCGGCAAGGGAATCGACCTGACCGACGTAGCACCCACCTACGCACGCCTGCTCGGCATGGAGGATTTTCAAGCTCAGGGTCGCCCCCTGCAACGCGGGATCCGCTACGACCGGCCGCCCCCGCGGCTCATCTTCACGATCATGATCGACGGAGGTGGCTGGAACGTTCTGCGCCGGCATCCGGAGTCCTGGCCGAACATCCGTGCCATCGCGGCGCAGGGCACCCTCTACACGGGGGCCACGATCGGCTCCTTCCCCGCGCACACCGGCCCCATCCACGCCAATCTGGGCACCGGATTCTTCCCCGAGCAGCACGGCGTGGCACACAACCTCCATTTTCAGAACGCCGACCCGCAGTTCCTCGAGCGACCGAGCCTCGGCGACCTTTGGGACGAGGCCAACGGCAACCGGCCGATCGTGGGAACGCTGTCGGTTCTGAGCAACCACCTGGCGATGATCGGCCACGGTGCAAACCGGCGGGGCGGCGACAGGGACATCGGCGTGGTATGGAACCAGGACGACCAGACCTGGTACACGAACGAGACCTACTACGAACTGCCCGACTACCTCGTTCCACTCGACTCCGGCAGGTTGAAGCGATACGAGAAGCACATGGACGGACGGGATGGCTTCGAAGACGGAGTGTGGTTCGAGACTCCCATCGGGGAGCTTCGCAAGGGTCTGAGGCGCGCTTCGACGCCGGCCTTCGTCCGCTATCAGGGCGACGACATGATGGCCATTCTCGCGAACGAGGAACTGGGCCGGGACGACGTGACCGACCTCTTCTATCTTCAGCTAAAGAGCACGGACCAAGCGGGTCACGCCTGGAACATGGTCAATCCGGAAGTCGGCGAGACCCTCTACGAATCGGATCGTCAGATCGGACGGATCAAGGCGGAGCTCGACCGGCGGGTGGGGGTGGGGAACTACGTGTTGATGATCGGAGCAGACCACGGCCAGCAGCCGCTCGCGCAGTCGGTGGGCGGCTGGATGATCAACTCGAAGGAGCTGGAGCGCGATCTGATCGCGGAGTTCGACTCCGATTTCACGGTCCGATCTCATTACGTAAACGCCGTGGAGCCCCACGAGCTCGACCTCGAGGAGGTGGCGCGGTGGCTGGGCACCTATACGATCGGCGACAACATCCCGCGCGGCATTCCCGGGGCCGACCGCGTCGGTCGCGGCCGGCTCGCCGAACGCGTGTTTGCCGGAGCATTCCCCATTGCCTATCTCGGAGAGTTGACCGCGGAGCACGTCGCTGGGTTCGGCGCCGGCGAGTGGCCCGAGGGTGACCTCACGAGACGAAGGCCGACGGGGCTCTGAGGGCCCGAGTGATTGACGACATCGAAGGTTCCCGAGTAGATGATCTCTACGCTCGCAGCCTGTTGCGCAACCGGCGGGGAATGGACTTGGCGTTGTCGCGCACGACCCAGAAGAGGTCGCCCAGAGAACCCTCGACTCCCACTCGCTCCACCGGCGCCGAGATCCGGGATAGGTCGCTCTTCTTTGCACAGATGAAGGATCGGCGCCGGCCCTGCCGGTAGTTCTTCGCGCCCCTATAGCTCTCGAATTGAGGGTGGAGGATGACGGCCGAGTATCCGAACGACTCGGCCAGGTCGACCATCGCTCGCCGGGTAGGTGACATCACGAGATCGCGGTCGGCGGAGTGAATGGGGTTCTCGGGATCCTCCCAGCGGAGCCGGAAATACGACCCCGGCGCGAGCGACACCAGCGTGTCGATCACGCAGATGTCGCGGTTGACGAGCGCCATGGCCTCCATGAGCTCCACGGGCTTGCCGACGTGGTACATCAGTCCGAGGCACAGGACGATGTCGAATTCGCCCCATTTCGAGTAGTCGAAGTCGATGACGTTTCCGACGGCGAACTCGTACTT